>JANZKA010000105.1 GCA_025060975.1 Candidatus Culexarchaeum nevadense | reverse complement strand
GGGCTATAACCCTAACACCACTTAATGGTTTTCCAGTTTCATCTTTAACATAGCCTTCAACACCAGTAATAGCTGTTGTAGATGCCTTATATTCCATGTATAGCGTATAGAGGACGTCTGCCACAAAATTGACCGCTAGGTTAAGTGATTCTCCAGCTCTATTCTTAAATGTTGGGTTGTTCCAGTCGTAGTTTTTATCCATCCAAACACATGTTAAGCCTCTACCTAAACTATCGAAAGTTGTATCATAGGCAAGTTTGACTGCAGCGTTATAGGCTGTTAAAATTTCAAGTTTCCCATCGAACTTTAAGTATATGTTGAATTCAGCATAGTAACTTGAAGTTTTACTGTTCACATATTCTTCATAGTCGCTATGATGCTTCTCTTCACCCCAAGGAGTAGCTTTACCCATAACATGCCCAAAAACCGCCATATCTGATATGTAGTGTGTCATAGCTCCAGCATACTTTGCAGCAGAAGCAAAATCACCTTTAAGCATATAACTCAATGCTTGACGATAAGTTGCATTCGCTCTAACTGCTGCCGAATCATCCATAAGTCTTCCATCAGCATAGAAATAGATGTGATGAAGTTGGGTATCGCCAATACCATCAGGAGCTTGACCATTATCTGGAAGTTCAGTTCCATAAAGATACAACACCTTATAAGGTAGAAGCCATTGTTTAACTTCCAATGGAAGCCAGTCAAGAGCATGTTCAGCAATCCAATCATGAGTTCCATACTTTGGGTTCAAGGGATCAGAGCTGAAGCCACCATTACTCCAAGAGAAGGAGGGGGGAGATGTAGTTGAAACTGAAACTAGACAGATGAACACAAAAGTTATCCATCTAAGTTTTCCTTGAAATCTATATATTGATCTCAACTGGGGCTCTCCCATCACTTCCAATCTTCAACGCCCCTACTTCCATAAAAATCTCAATAAACAAACACTTAAAACTAGTTTCAAACTCAAAATGTCTCTAAATCATAAGACATTTTGTTTTATAGGTTAATATGATATTTGCCATATACCATGTTTAAATTTAATTTAGAGGAAAGTATGCCGATTTTTGCCCAAATTATAGTGTGAATTTAGGTTCAAAAGTATTGTGCTACAGCGAATTCACGCCTTGAGGCTTTCTTCTACCCCTCCACAAGTTCTCTATTGAAATTCTATTTTAAATATTGATGTTAAGAGCTATTTGATCTCTTTGTATACTTTAATCAATTCTTTAAATATCTTTGCATCTGACTCGTTTAAGACGTGTATTTCAACTCTCCTATTCTGTACAAGCCTTCTAGCTTCATGTAGAACTATAAATCTATCTATGTTATTTGGGATTTCAATAAGTATGTCTATGTCGCTTGCACTTATATATTCACCCTTCACGTAAGAACCAAACATATATGCTTTTCCACCATACTTTTTAGCAATACCATTAAGGATTTCAAGGTATTTCCCAAAATTCTCTTCTAAATCTTCTTTACTCCTCTTTAAGTAATCTAGATACCTATACATTTGAACACCTCTTGAACAAACTTTAGAGATTCTCTATACTCTTTCTCACCATAATCTCCTAATAAGGTACCTTGCACCTATGTATGCATCTTCAAGAATATCGATAATATACCATAAATCTTCGGCCAGCTTCTTCAAACAGTTATTCTCACTTAAATCAATTAAATCCTTCAATGAATGTATTTTCGGGAAATCTCCGAAAACCTTCAATAAATAAGCTTTTAATGCTAGCTGAACTGATTGTTCGAGATGAAATAAAGCTATATCATATCTACCAGCAGACACATCGTATTCACTGACATTAAGGAAATGTTTAGCTCTAGCCACCATTTCTTCATAGAGTCTAATACTCAATTCAAACACCTACTAGACTTTGAATAGTTATACAAAGATATCTATCTTTTATATATTTCTATATATTTCGAAATCAATCAAATTTAGAAATGGCAAACAACATTGAATAGTAATTCAAATTACTTTTCCAATGATCCTTGATAAAACTTG
>JANZKA010000101.1 GCA_025060975.1 Candidatus Culexarchaeum nevadense | reverse complement strand
GAGAAACTTGAAGAGGGAGAAAAGAAAGAACGTAAGAAAGAGGAGGAAAGAGAGGCACAAATGCTATATTATGTCGAAATAGCATCTGCCGTTTATGGTATCACGATGCAGTTAGATCTTTCAAGCATAGGAGTTACAAGTATGGTGAGGAGAGAAGAGGTTGTGGGTGAGCAAGAGAAGAAAAGGAGGATAAAAACAGCTTTACTTGCATTAGCCATGACGATGGGTCTTCAACTTTATGGAGCAAAGAGGAGTAGGTTCAACCCAATTTTGGATATAGAAAGTTTAGTTGGAGTAGTATCAAAGCCATTACCATTAACACCTTTACCCTCTCAGAGAAAAGATTACATAGATTTGACTGTTCAAAAAGTGAAGAAAGCAATGAATTTATTAGAAAAGTTTGGTATAAGTGGAAAAGCAGTAATGATAAGTTATGGGAAAGTATTGGAGGAGGTTATTGTAACTACTACACCAGAAGAGTTTTTCGAAAAATTAATCGATGAGACATTTAAACTGTTGTGAGGGGCTACTCATGAACAAAAAAATAAATCCTTTTTTTATAAAAGTTGATGTTTTCCCTTCATCTACCATAAATGCTGGTGTAGTAACGGGAACTAGAAGTAGGCCATCATTTAAAATACCGCCTCCAACCACAATAATTGGGGCCCTCTCATATCCTCTTGCAAAAATTAGAGGATACAGTGAATCTGGAGCTATATACACCCCAGCACTTCTAGCTTCCATTGTTAAGGGGGTATATGTTACTGTCTCCGGACCATTGATACCATATTCAAGTATAACAAAAATGTGGTTTTATAGGGAGGAGGAGAAAAGGGTTAAAAGTGATGCCTTTGCATATCAAAGAATATATTTAGGAGGCACTTTGAGACCTGAACCGCCTATTAGTTTACTATACATATTTGATCCAATAAAGAGCGAAGAGAAACTTGGCAGTAAATGGATGAAGGAACTCATAATATCTGCATGGTCGATGACGAGACTTGGAGATAAAGAGTCAATAATTAGTGTATCAAATGTTGAGGAAGGATTTGCTGATGAAATATATTCAAAAGAAGTTACTACGAAATTTCTAATTCCACTTCTAGAAGATTTGAAAATAGAACCTATAAATGGTGGGGATATAGAGGTTTTTACATTTTATGATTGGAGATGTGTAAAGGGTCCTCAACTAGTGGGATTACCTCTAATTAATGCAGCATTAGTATACAGCCACTTAGAATTCACTACTAAAAGGGCTAAGGTGTATAAAGAGGATGGAGAATTTTTAGCATACAAAGTAAAACTATCAAGTGGTGAAGAATACTTAGTTGGATGGTGAGTTTCGATGGGCGAAGACAAGACAATAATAAAAATACCACCACCAGAATATCCCACTCCAAGAAGACTAACGTTCATTTTCGCGGTAATTGCTGCAACAGAATCCCCTGCTGAATACAATGTGACAAACGATATGGTTGTAATAAACGAATCTCCACAATCCCTAATACCAAAAACATTTAAACGTATAATAGGTATACATGAGGATAGAAAGAAAGTTTACGGGAAGGATATTCTACCATCACCTATGCTTAAATTTAATATAAATGACTATAATTGGGTTGGTAAACGACTATCCTTAAATCTTAGCTTTACAATAAAAGATGACGAATCTATATGTGACTTTTTCATCAAAGTTATGGATGCTATTTCTGATATTATCGTAAATGAACCGAAGATTTTTTCCGAAGAAATGAGTGCTGTTACCCTTGCTGGAGACACTCTGTATCTAGGTACTAAAAGTAAAGCCCTTTTCCCTCAACTTCAAATATTCAAAGTGGAGAAATACAAGCATGGCAAGGAGTATCTTAGTTTAACAACGTTTAGGGGCGACATGAAAATTTCCCCCATCTGGTATGGAGTGCTGGGAGGCGGATGGTTAGCTACGTTTGCTGGTTATATTGGGAATATTTTAACTAATGTTATAATAGATGATTATATATCGTATTCAGCTTTAATAAATAAGAATG
>JANZKA010000127.1 GCA_025060975.1 Candidatus Culexarchaeum nevadense | reverse complement strand
TCAAATTCACATAGGAATATTCTCTGCCATCTTCCGAGCATAAGTCTACCATTACTTATTGGTATTAGGAGTGATGATCCTATTAAGCTGGTTTTTATGTGTGCTGGTGCATTTCCTTCCAAATGCCTATATTGCTGTCCTTCTGGAACTATCTTATTGAGGGTTTCAATGATGTCTCTCACAACGTTTTCATCGTAACCTTCATTTATTGTTAATCCAGCTGTGGTGTGTGGTGAGTATATGTGGCAGACCCCCTCTTCAACACTTCCCTTAATTGCATTATTGATTATATCTGTCACGTCTATGAATTCAACTTTACCTTTACTCCTAACATTTACCACTCTAATCATACAAGTCAATTTATTATATATGAATCCAAACCTTTAATTATATGGTTTCCAGAATAGTTTTGGGGATTCCTTTGAGAATTGCTGTAGCAAGTTTTTCACATGAAACATGCACTTTTGTTCCAGTTAAAACCACTTATGATATGTTTAAGGATTTCATTGTCAGGGGTAATGCCATTTTTGAACATGCTAAGACATATCCAAATTATATTCGTGGGTTCATGAAGGTTGCTGAAGAGGAGGGTGCTGAACTTGTGGGTATATTGGTTGCAGGTCAGACTAGTGCAACTGGTTATAGTGGGTGGATAACACTAGACGCTTTTGATAGGATTGTGGGTGAAATTTTGGATGGTCTTAAAAATTCAGGTCCATTTGATGGTGTTCTACTGGCACTTCATGGTGCTATGGCTGTGGAGGGGGTTCCAAAACCTGAAGCTGAGATTGTTAGACGTGTTAGGGGAGTTGTGGGACATATACCAATAATGGTTACATTGGATTTACATGCCAATGAAGATCATGAATTGGCTGAAGTGGCTGATGCAGTTTTCATTCTTAAAACATATCCACATGTGGACTCCGAAGATATTGGTATTATTGCAGCTAGATGCATGGTTAAAACTATTAGAGGAGAATTCAAACCTGTTATGGCTTTCCGTAAACCTAAACTTGTAACTGCAAGTATATATCAGGCGACCGATCGTCCTCCAATGAAGCTTGTCTATGATCGTTGTAGGGAGTGGGAGGCTAAGGGGGTTTACTGTGCATCTGTAGCTGCTGGTTATGCTTATGCTGATGTCCCAGATATAGGTGCCTCTGTTTTCGTTGTAACTAATGGTGATAGGGATTTAGCTGAGAGGGCTGCTCAAGATATTTCAGATCTCATATGGAGTTTACGTTACGAGTTTACGAAGCCTATACCTAAACCTAGAGAGGGGGTTGCTGAAGTTTTAAGGCTTGTGGCTAGTGGTGTTAGACCTGTACTCATAGCTGAACATAGTGATAGAATTGGTGATGGAACACATGTTTTGAGGGAATTGATTTTGCAGGGAGCTAAAAACTTCGTTATTGGCGGTATAGCTGATCCAAATGCCTTAGAATGGTTGAAGAATAATGCGAAAGTTGGAGATTATGTTAAAATTAAGATTGGAGGATGGGCTCACCCAATTTCCGGTGAACCTGTTGAGATTAGTGGTAAACTTGAATTTATAGGCTCCCTCGAGTACACCTTGGTTGGACCTATGGGTCGAGGTAGAAGGGTTCATGAGGATCTAGTTGCCTTAATAGATATGGGTGAGGGTAGACATGTAATCATATCCAAGAGGCTTAGAGCACCAATGGATGATCAAGGATTTAAAGCTCTTGGTATTGAACCTAGATTGAAGGATATAATTGTTTTGAAAGATAGAATTCATCATAGAGCTTTCTGGGATAGCATTGTAGCTCTCGATTACCCCATTGATTCACCTGGATTAGGTCCAGCAGATTTAACGACACTCGAGTATCACAATGTTCCAGATGACGTTTACCCGATAGGTAAGTTTTGGAGAGATAAAAAGGTTTAGAGTTTATTTGTGTTTCCAGCAGTGGCCATACCTTACTTCTTCCCTTCCTCCTTCTTTTTCCTCTTTCCACATTTACTCATATTAATCACTTTCCAATATGTTATCACAAATTTATGGTGGGTTTGATTTATAAAGATTTTCAATTTTATTTTCAATACGAGAGTGTGCCATATATATAGACCTATATTTAGTTT
>JANZKA010000126.1 GCA_025060975.1 Candidatus Culexarchaeum nevadense | reverse complement strand
TATCATGGAATAAGCAAAACTTGCATAGAATTAATGATTTTTGCTTCCAATTGATGATAATTTTATGTTTGAATTACGCGTAAATTTTTCGACAATCGTCGAAAGGTATATAGACAATTTATAGTTTACTGTTGGGTGGACTTTTTATGTGTTATTTTAAACTTGTTTTTCGAGGTTTATGTAAAGTTTATTTTTTATGTTTTTCATATTATTTTTGGGTTTTTATGTTTTTGATTTCTAGTCGTGAGCTTAGTAGATTGTTGATTCGTTTTAGGAAGCTTTATTCTGGTTGTAGTGTTTCTGAGGAGTTGAGGGGTTGGAATTGGAGTAATGATTTGCTTTCTCCACCTGTAGATAACTTGTTTTTAGGGGTTTCTGAGGTTGCTAATAGGTATTGCCCGAATTATCGTGATATTTATTTGCGTAGGGTTGCTAATATTCCTGCACCTATAACTGTTAAGACTGTTAGGGGTTGGGTTTATCATGCATTGTGTTCAGAGTTTCCTAGTCTTGTTAGGGGTAAGCTTTATTCTCATGGTCTTATGAGAGGTTATGATTTGTTTAAGATTCTTTCCGGTGAGCGTGATGGTTTTATAGATTCGATTTTTAAGCGTTATGGTGTTGAGAAGTATGTTTTTGGTTTAGATTATGATTCTCTTAGATCTGATTCTTGTATTTTGTTTGATTTTATGGTTCTTAATGTTTCAGCTAGACTTGATGAGATAATTTCTGAGTTAAGTTATCCTAAGGTTGAGAATGTTGTTGGTAGGCTTATGCCTGAATTTGAGGAGAAGATTGTTGATGGTAGATTTCTAGGTTTATCTAGGGAGCTTAGGGTTGATGTTTTTATGGATAATAGGCTTGTGGTTGATGTTAAGACTGGTGATGTTAGGGATTTCCATAAGTATACGCTTGCTGGTTATGCTCTTGCTATAGAAGCAGATTTGGAGATTCCAGTGGATTATGGTGTGATATTGTATTTGGCAGTTAAGGATGGTTTTGTGAAGATTAGGAGTGATTTATACTTTATTGATGATACTCTTAGGAGGGAGTTTATTGAGATTAGGGATAAAGCTTTCGATATTATACAAGTTGGTGAAGATCCGGGGTATCCATCTTCATGTCCAGATTACTGTATATATTATGATTATTGTAGGGTTAGGAGGATTGGTGGGCGTGGTTAGAAGGATTATACTTGATGGTTATGGGTATTATTTGGGGAAGAAGGGTGGAATGTTAATTATAAGTAGAGGTGAAGAGAAGAAGAGTGTTAGTGTTGGTAATGTTTCATGTATAATAGCTAATGCTAGTGGGTTTAGTGTGAGTGGAGATGCATTGAGACTTATGTTGAAAAACAATGTACAATTAATACTTTTATCGGGGGATAGACCTATAGGTAGACTTCAACCTGTGGGTAGAGGTGGATCTGTAAAGCTTAAGAAGGAGCAGTTTAAAGCTCAAGAAGATGAACGTGGAAGATATATTGCATGGAGAATTGTGACTAACAAAATTGAGAATCAATTAAATTTGTTGAAGAGATTTAGGAAAGCTAGAATTAGAAGTAATCCAGAAGTGGCTGAAAGATTAGCTTGGTATATTTCTAGGATAACTGAAGTTAAGAAGTATGTTGAGGATTATGGTATAAGTGGTGATAGACAATTATACATATCTAAGGAAGCTGAAGCCAGCAAGTATTATTGGGAGGCTTTAAGCTTAGTGATTCCAAATGAAGTTGGATATGATGGTAGGAGGAGGAAGAGGTATGATATGCCAAAAGATCCATTCAACCTCTCCCTAAACTACCTATACACGATACTTGCAAGTGAAATTTGGTTTGCAATAGAATTGTCTGGTTTAGACCCATATATAGGTTATTTGCATGAGGATAGTAGTAGAAGACCTTCATTAGTCATGGATTTAATGGAGGAATTCCGCCAACCAATAGTAGATAAACCACTAATAACATTATTCACATCCAAGAATGATTGGAAGGGGATTATGGAATCTGAGGGGAAGCTTAGTGAAGAGGGGCGTAAAAAACTTCTAAAACTATTCTATGAACAAATGAAAACTAAAACCACATTCATGAATAGAAGTATACCTGTAAGTGGACACAT
>JANZKA010000123.1 GCA_025060975.1 Candidatus Culexarchaeum nevadense | reverse complement strand
CATTGGAACATCATGGAATGAAGTGGAAAAATATAAACTCAAAATAGAGGGGAATAAGTTTGAAAAGTTAACCATCATAGCATTAAGGTTTATACCAATAATACCAATATCACCAATATCAATAGCTCTCGGAGCAATAAGATATGATATGAGGAAGTTCATTACACTAACAATAATTGGAACAATACCCAGATACCTAATGATTGGAATAATAGGGTGGACTTCAAGGGAAATAGTATGGACAATAGCAAAAACAATAGACGCCATAGAAAACATGGTAATTGCTGGAATGATAATTGGAATAATAGCATACGTAATAATGAAAAGAAAGAAAGTCACGATTAGAAATATTAAACAAGTTAAATAGGTATCATCGACAAACTATACATTACTTTTCTCATTAAGCTACACATAGTTATTTAAGTAGAAGTGTAAGAGTTATGCTTGGTGGTTGTGGTATTTATGGTTAAGGTTAGAATAGATGAAATGAGTTGGGTTGAAGTTAGGGAAGCTTTAGATAATGGTTTTGATACAGTAATTGTCCCCGTGGGATCTATAGAGCAACATGGACCACATCTACCACTTGGAACAGATACATTTGTTGGTGAGGCTTTAAGTGTTATGATTGCTGAGAAACTTGGTAAAACCCTCGTAACCCCTCCAATAACCCCCGGATGCTCACAACATCACATGGGATTCCCAGGAACATTGACTTTAAAACCTGAAACATTAATGCAAGTAGTTAGGGATGTATGTAAATGTCTAATTAAGCATGGATTTAAGAATATAATTCTACTTCCAACACATGGTGGGAACTTTGCACCAATAGAGACCTTGATAATGGAGCTTGCCATGGAACATAAGGATGTGAAAATAATTTCACCACTAAAACTTGAAGAATTAATTAAGGTTATGAATGACGTTATGGCAGAATACGGAGTAACATTTAAGGAAGCTGGAGTTCATGCTGGAGCCGCCGAAACATCTGCAATACTATACATTAAAAAGGATCTTGTGAAAATGGATAAGGCTGTCGAAGGATTCATGGGGGAATACACGATATCACAATTATACTCTTACGGTATAAGAGCGATAAGCAGTACCGGAGTTCTAGGAGATCCAAGAAGGGCAAGTGCAGATGCTGGTAGGAGGATGATGGAGAAACTTGCAGAGTACTACGTGGAGAAGATCAAGAAGGAATTAAAAGTTTAATGCTTCAAACATTTACCATCAAATAATAGCGCAATTCAAAAGCATACTTCAAACCATAGTGAACAACAATGTTTTAATCTCAAATGGATTTAAGTTGATCTTAAAAGTTTTAGCATTTTCAGCTAATAGTTTTGGATTATCTTCAATTATATTAACCTCATATACATTGAATACACCATTTAATTCAACGTTAACCTCACAACCTTTACCACTAATATCATAAATTCTAGCTACCACTCCATTTAGGGATTCACTTAATTTTAGAGATTCAAGTATTCCGCCATCAACTTTAATTATAGGCTTCATTAATGGGACTTCTCCATCATATTTAAATACCCACGTTTTAACTCCACTATAAATTTCGTAAGCCCTCCTATACACTTCCCCAGAGTAATAGTCTCCATCATGTGGGTAAATGTAGTATGTGAGTTCATTGTAACCAATGTCAGACCATGGGTTTGGCATAACTGAAGATTTCAGTAGACTTAAACCGACAGTTGAGCCATTAACACTATATCCATGCCTACTATTGGATATTATTGCAAAACCATATTCACCGTTTGATAGATCCATCCACCTCAAAGCTGGAACTTCAAATTTAGCTTTATCCCAAGAGCTAACTTTAACTGTAGATCTCTCAACAACCCCAAATGGGATTTCGAAATGGGCCTTCTCAGATTTAACGTTTAAATTGAACCAAGCCTTCAATAAACACCCCTTATCAACCCAATTCAAATGGGTTTTAAATTCAATCAATCTAGAACCTTTGAAAATCCTGATCTCTTGATCTACAGTAGATTCGCCATGCCTTAAAGAATACTTAACAAATGCAAATACGGGTCCATGTGCAATAATCTTTGGAGGATCTATAACCATCAATCTTACACCAGGATCTTTAATTGTTGATTCTTCAATATCCCATGCA
>JANZKA010000129.1 GCA_025060975.1 Candidatus Culexarchaeum nevadense | reverse complement strand
GGGGATAACTGGAGATATAAGGGAGGCTGCTTTCGCAGCTAAGAGGGTTATTGTGAGTGTTGAGGAGATAGTTGATGAGAATGTTATTAGAAGTGATCCGAATAGGACATTGATACCTGATTTCATAGTGGATGCATTGATTGAAGAGCCTTGGGCTGCACATCCATCTTATGCTCAAGGATATTATGATAGGGATAACGAATTCTATATTGAGTGGGATAAAATCTCTATGGAGCCTGAAACATTACAGAAATATTTGGATGAGTGGGTTTATGGAGTGGAAAACCGCGCTGAATATGTGAAGAAGTTGGGTGTGGAGAAGATTATGAAGCTTAAACCTAAAAGCTTCTATAGTCTTCCAGTTAATTACGGAATATACATGTAGTGGGGGTGGAATGTTATGGAGTACACTAAATCTGAACTTATGGTTATAAGTGCTGCAAGGGAACTTAAGGATAGAGAGATAGTGTTTGTGGGGATTGGACTACCAAATTTAGCTGCAAATCTAGCTAAAAGACTTCATGCCCCAAACCTAAAGATGATTTATGAATCTGGAGTTATAGGTGCAAATCCAACTAGAATGCCATTATCCATAGCAGATCCATGTCTCGTTACAGGTTCTCAGAGTGTATGTTCAATGTTTGAGGTATTCACTTTATATCTTCAAGCTGGACGAATTGATGTCGGTTTTCTTGAGGGGGCGCAGATCGATAAATTTGGAAACATAAATTCAACAGTAATAGGGGATTATAGAGCGCCAAAAATTAGGCTTCCAGGGAGTGGGGGTGCATGTGATATAGCTTCACTTGCTAAGCGAATTTTAATTATAACACGACATGAAAAGAGGAGATTTCCTGAGAGAGTAGATTTCGTTACAAGCCCAGGTTTTCTAGGTGGAAGGTGGGAACGTGAGAGACTTGGATTGGAGGGGGGTGGACCTGAAAAGGTTATAACAGATCTTGGAATAATGGAGTTTGATAAAGAGACTGGTGAAATGGTCCTCACACATCTTCATCCAGGAGTGACTGTTGAGGAGGTTAAGCAGAATACTGGTTGGGATATAAGGGTTTCAGAAGACTTAAAAATTACGAAGGAGCCTTCTGAGAGGGAGCTTAAACTCCTAAGGGATCTTGATCCGAAGAGAATATATTTGGGGAGGTAAATTTCTCTATACACATCTTTTACATTTCCCATGAACTTATGGGTGCAATTGTTTATCAAAATGTTGGATTATTCTTGTCAGTAGTATTCTTTTATTCATCATAAATTGGTGTTCCAGTGCTTTGAACTTCCTTATCGAATTCCTCTTTTATCTTCATGTATATTGGTCCAGGTTCACCTTTACCTATTTTCCTACCATCAATTTCTATGACTGGCACTATTTCTATTCCTGTAGCTGTTAAGAATACTTCATCTGCATTGTAGAGTTCATGTATGGTTATATTCCTCTCCACAACTTCTATTTTAAGTCTCTTGGCAATTTCTATAACAGTTTGTCTAGTAATCCCTGGGAGTATACTGGAATATATTGGTGGTGTTATTAATACTCCATTTTTCACAATGAATATGTTATCTCCAGTTCCTTCACAAACGTAGCCCATCCAATCTAGCATTATGGCTTCATCTACACCTGCACGTATGGCTTCAAGTTTCGCTAAAATATTGTTTTGATAATTTAATGATTTAACCATTGGGGGGAGACAGAATGGTGGAGTTCTCCTTATAGATGAAACTATTGCTCTAATAGCTTTTCCAGTAGTTTTTGTGAGTGGATATTCTTCTAAGCGTTGTGGTATAATTATTATTGTGGGTTTCTGGCAGTGTCTTGGATCTAAACCTAAACGTCCAACCCCACGTGTAACTATGGGTCTAATGTATGCATTCCTTAAATTATTTCTCCTTAAAACTTCAATTATGGCTTTTTTAAAATCTTCTTTTGATAATGGGATTTCAATGGCCACTGTTTTTGCTGATTCGTAAAGTCTATCAATATGCTCATCGAGTTTGAATACTCTCCCATTATATGCTCTTATACCTTCAAAAACCCCATCACCATATAGAAGTCCATGATCGAAAACTGATATTTTTGCTTCACTTTCAGGGTAAAATTCACCATCAATGTATATGAGAAGTTCTGATTCTTTATTCATAGAATCCCCCACAGGTCTAATAACATCAATTATATTTTGCTTATACCATCTATTTACCTTTTTTTTAACAAGGATGATTTG
>JANZKA010000120.1 GCA_025060975.1 Candidatus Culexarchaeum nevadense | reverse complement strand
GAAAGGTAAATACACCTGCATTCTCAAGCATTAATTCAACACGCCTACCGAACCCAATAAAGGGAATTGAAAGATGCTTTCGCCCTTGCCAAAGCCTCCCCATGTAATGATAAAGAACCCAATAAAGGGAATTGAGAGGACAACATGTATGTGGACTCAGCACAATAGCTGACGTTTACGAATCCAATAGAGGGGATTTGGAAGTTCCAATTTGTTGTATGCTATTTTTCACTTTTTTAGTTGTGATTCTTGTGGGGGGTGATTGAAGGTGGAGATTGGTGAAATGTGGGTGGAAGGAGTATTGGTGTTGGGATTTGATGGGGGGTTGAGGGTGTTTTCCTGTGTTTGTGTATTAAGCATTGTTGTGGTGGGTTTCAATGGGAGAATTGTAGGTTTTCAGGTATTAAAGGTTAAGTAGTTTTGTTGTGATTTTATTTTTCGTATCTCCAGGGTTCTGCGCCACAAAATATGCATTCATCGAAGTCTATGAGTATGTTGTTGCATTTTGGGCATCTTGGGAGTATTCTTTCACAGTTTGGGCATTTTTCATCGTCTGGTTTTATTCTTTCTTCGCAGAATGGGCATCTAAGTACAATGTATTTCATTTCCTCTGGAGATACTTCTGCAAAACCCATGCCAGTGAGAATATCCTTAAATTTAGACATGTTGCCACTATAAAGATAGATGTGGGAACTGTGAGATATGTTTTTCCAATATTGTCTGTGAAGAGTATCGATTAATGGGGGTTAAAGGTTTCTAAATGTTTTAAAGTAAACAGGTGGAATTGAATTCAATAATGGGGTTTTAATGTTTGTTTTTAATTTCATTTTTGATTAGATTGGGGGTGGGGTTAGAAATTATTGTTCTAGTGTTTGGCCGATCTTGTATTTTGGGTTGTGGCTTGTAACTATTATGTATTTCCCGTTTATTGCATCGTATACTGCTATGGCTTTTGCTAGATGCGCAGTTGCATGGACTATTGCGCTGTATAGCCATATGGGTGCTCTACCAGTAATCTTTATTATATCAAACTTGTTTTCACTATAGTGCTTGAATACTTCTTCTACAGCTATTGGTAGTTCTTCATATGTTATGCTTTTAGTTGGTGGAATTTCAAATTTTATAGTGTTACCATCGAAGATTAGCCAATCTAGATTCAATATTACTCCCTTAATACTCTCTGTTTATTGGGATTAATATTTTGTTTATCTTGATTTTTGAAGAATGTTTTTATATTCTTCATTTGATAAGTTATTTTGTGAAGAATCATCATTTAGTTGTTTGTGGAACTTCTATTCTTGATAATTATAGTAGAATTCCAACAATTTCTGATGAGGATAAGCGTATTTGTTTAGATGATGCTGAAGTTCGTAAGAGGAGTAGTCCTGCAGACCCCTTCTTCATTAGAGTTTACGAGTATCTCCTTAAAGATCCATGGAAAGCTAGTGCAGAACTTAATGCTATGAGGAAATATCTTGATGAAGGACTTGTGGATGAAGTCTACTTGTACCATACAGATACTGGTAAGGGGACATTCTGTGCACTTATAATTGAAAAATATCTTAGCTACGCTTACACTTTAAGAGTAAATTCAATTAGAGTTGAAGGATTTGGTTTAATGGAATTCTTTGAAGATGGACTTGTAAACCTCCTAGATAAACTTATGAGTAAAATCCATGAACTAACCAAAACAAAATGTAAAATATACCTTAACGCTACCGGAGGATTCAAACCTGAAAATGCCATCACAGTAATAGCAGCATCACTACTAAACATAAACGAAATATACTATATTCATGAAAGATTTGCAGAACCAATAAAAATACCAATACTACCAATAACAATAACACCAAAATACACTAAAATACTAAAAGAACTTTACGAATATCACAAACTACACGGCTTCGCATCAAAAACTCGCATTGAAGAAATCTATGGAAGTGAAACTCTAAATGAACTTAAAGATAGAAATCTAGTAAAAGAAGAAAATGGGAAAATAATATTGAGAAAATGGACAAGGACAATAATAAAATACATAAACCTCCCAGAATGAAATAAATAGAACAACAAAAACCACAAAACACCATAAAAACAAATCCAGCTAAACCCACAACTGCCAATCCCAAAGAAACTTAACTCAAA
This sequence comes from Candidatus Culexarchaeum nevadense, assembly GCA_025060975.1. Taxonomy (GTDB): domain Archaea; phylum Thermoproteota; class Methanomethylicia; order Culexarchaeales; family Culexarchaeaceae; genus Culexarchaeum; species Culexarchaeum nevadense. Next base: position 108 of record JANZKA010000120.1, on the reverse strand, counting down.
TACAAAAAGAATACCCAGAAAACAAGAAGAACAAATGGGAAAAGCCTTAGACCACCACGAAAACCCCCAAACACCACTCAATAAAACAAAATAAACACAAAAATTCAA
>JANZKA010000113.1 GCA_025060975.1 Candidatus Culexarchaeum nevadense | reverse complement strand
TCTATTTTGATCTGGATTCATGGAGTAATGTGTTGGTATTTCCATTAAAACGTTATTTTCATTCACTATTAAGTCTCCCACGAACAGAGCTTTATCCTCTTGATGGTAGAGGCATATACTTCCAGGTGTATGTCCTGGGGTATGTATAACTTTCATTCCATATATAACGTCTCCATCTTCAACTTCCACATCTACATTCACATATTCAATTCCTGTAGTTCTCTGGCTTCTTATTCTACCATCTATGTATGGTGCTTCCAGTTTGTGAGCTATAACTTTTGTTTTAAGTGTATCCTTTAATTCTGCTAGGCATCCTATGTGGTCACGATGGTGATGTGTAATTATTATTCCTTTACAATCCTCACTTCTTAGACTTTTCTCTTTAAGATAGTTTAACACCTTTATTGTGTTGTTTATACTTCCAGAGTCTATGAGTACGTATCCATCAACATCCTTTACTATATACACATTGCAAAATGATCCATCAATTAATTCTATGTGTTTCGTTATCTCCATTTCTGATCGTAAATCTTTATGTATATTTCTGTTTGAAAATCTTTTCATATTGGTATTGGTAGTTTTGGTTCTCTAGGTTTTTCCACCATTAGGGATAGGTCTTGGCTTTTCTTTAATATGACAATTAGTGCTGCTATGGATATTATGGATGCTGGTATTTGCATATATTCATTTATGTCTTTTAGGTTTATTGTTTGTGATGTTATTGTGAAATAGTAGTTTATCATTTCGCTTGTAACGTAGACTAAGAGGCCTTGTATTACTACTATTTGTGTTGATAATTTTCCTTCACAGTACTTTATGAAGCCATCATGATCATATGATGCATATAATCTTTCCACATGTACTTTTACGGTGTACGTTTTCAATGTGGCTCCTACTGATATTTTCACTGGAACATTTAAGTCTAATTTATCTATGTTTAGGTCAGTTCCGCTTCTTGATGGATTATATAGTATGTTTATGCTTGTAAGTCTACTTAGCAGTATCCTTGTCTCACTTACTCTGATTTCCCTAATATATCCCTCTACTCTTGGTAATTGGATTGCAGTGTAGTCTACGTATTGTGCTCCATTAATGGTGTATCGTATCATCATACCCTTTATATCCCCTCTTATTGGATTTGCTGTTGCATACAAGTTTCCTGCTAGTAGGGTTGCTATTAAAATTGTTAAAATAATTTTTGATATTGTTCCAATACCCCTTTTCGCTGTTGGCTCTATGTATGGTGGGATTGTATATGTGTAGTTAAATCTACCATCATATCTCTCCCTTTCAATTACGTCTGATAGTACTATTGGTAGTATGGCTATTCCAGCTAGGAATCCACCTGCATGTGCAAATACAGCTACTCCTCCAGCAACTTTTGCATATCCATATAATACTTGTGTTGCAAACCAGAATATTAGATAGTATTCTGCTCTAACTCTAAATCTCAATGGGAATGGGAAGAGTATGTATGGCGAGTACATTATTAGATAAGTTCCTGGATACATTATTAGATATGCCCCAAGAACTCCACTTATAGCTCCTGAAGCTCCAACTGCTGGTATTATGTATGATACTAATCCACCTACATAGCTGAAGGCTGTGTGGAATATTGATGCCACTATACCTGAGAATAGGTATAATACCAGTAGTTTCTTCCCACCAATAACCCTAGTTACTGATTTACCAAATAGGTATAAGTAGTACATGTTGAAGAATATGTGGAATATGTCTGCATGTATGAACATTGATGTAAAAATTCTATACAAGTTTTGCATGTCTCCTACTAGTGATGGTATGAATCCAAACATGTTAACCCAGTAGTCGCTTGTCTCCATGAAGAATCTCTCATATGACGTTATTAGATACACTACTATGTTTAGAAGTATAATTACAGTTAGAATTCCCGTGCTTTTTTCATGCTCCATCATTATACATCACGATGTTCTAACTATCTCTAATGTAGAGTTTAAACATATCTCTTTCGTATCTGAAATATAGGTTTTATTAGTTATTTTATAAATGTGTGTATTGAATATTTTTGGTGGTGTAAAGTTTGCCTGAGTTTATAGATCTATACATTAGAGATTTATTTTCAAAAGCTAATGTTCTTAGAAGCCTCTATAATTTACATGAAGATCATGGTTTAAGTAATGTTTTAGGTGATTATTTCGATAAGTATTGGGTTGAATTCAAGTTTTCTAAAGATTCAAGTATTGATTTCAATGTTTTTGCTGTGGATAGTAGTTCAAG
>JANZKA010000108.1 GCA_025060975.1 Candidatus Culexarchaeum nevadense | reverse complement strand
AAATGAGAAGGCATACACAAGGATAATGAGGAGGATAGATGCGAGAATAAGTGAACTGAGAGAAATAAAACTGTAGGGGGAGGGGTAAAGCTACGCCAATAGAGATAACATTGAACTACGAGAAATGTGTAAAATGTGGAAACTGCATACAATCATGCCCAGTAGAAGTATATACGATGGATTCCCATGGAAACATAAAACCATCAAAGATAAATCTATGTATTGGATGTGGAATCTGCGAAACACAATGCCCAAAGAATGCAATACAAGTAATCATCAAATAAACGTGTAGACTATGGTTAAATGCCTAAAATGTGGAAAATGCTGTATTGAAACCAGAATGCCACTCTCACATAGAGACATAGAGAGAATTGAGAGATTAGGATACGAGAAGGGGGAATTCACAGTAATAGTCAATGGAAAATTCATACTAAGAAACATAAATGGACACTGCTACTTCCTAAACCCAAAAAACATGAAATGCAAAATATATGAAGATAGACCTGAAGGGTGCAGAATATACCCAATAGTATACATTGAAGATGGATACGTGGGCGTTGATGATGAATGCCCAGCCTCAAAAACAGTAGATATAAGAGAAATATGTAAGAAGAAGCCTAGACTAATTAAATTATTGATTGAAGTGGAGAAGGGTAGATATGAAGAGGATAATTAGAGGTATTAAAAGAATCTTAAGTGAAGAAGCATACTGCTCAAATTGCGATAGATTCGTGAAAGTTGATGTAAAAGTAAAAACGTATGGGAATAGGAGGATAGAAATTAAAAAATGTAGTATATGTGGGAGGGTAATTGAGGAAAGAGAGTACTACACTGAAATCTAAGTTAACACACCAATCTTCTTAGCAGCTTCAGTAAGGGAATCAATAACGTAATTCAAATCCTCAATGCTATGAGTAGCGTTTGGCTGAAATCTAATCCTAGCAGTCCCCCTTGGAACCCATGGGTAAACTACTGCTTGAACGAATATATGGTAATCATTAAACAACATTTCCACCAACTGCTGAGTCTTCTTCTCATCACCAATCATAACTGGAGTTATAGGCGTCTTGGTATTGCCAATATTAAACCCTCTATCCACAAGGGATTTCTGGAAGTACCTAGCATTACTCCAAAGCTTCTTCAAAGGCTCATCTGTTGAGGAAAGGAGATCTATAGCTGCAATTATAGCTGCAACATCAGGTGGATTCAATGCGCTACTCAATAGGTGAGGTCTAGCCCTCTGCTTAAGATACTCCACAACTTCCTTTGAACTGGCAATATACCCACCTATAACACCGAAAGCTTTAGATAAAGTGCCCATCTCAATATCTATCCTGTCATGAAGTTTGAAGTGATCCACAATCCCTCTACCATGATCTCCAAGAACCCCCTCACCATGAGCATCATCAACATATACTATTGCATCATACTCATCAGCTAAATCAGCGATCTTATCTAGTGGGGCTATATCTCCATCCATACTGAAAACTCCATCAGTCATTATGAACCTCTTCCTAGCATCCTTAGTCTCCTTCAACTTAGCTTCCAAATCCTCCATATCTAAATGCTTATATATCAGCCTCTTAGCTTTTGTAAGTCTTATACCATCAATTATACTACCATGATTAAGCTCTTCACTGAGAACTGCATCCTCATCTCTAACCAACGCTTGTATGGTGCCTACATTGGCAACATAACCAGACTGGAAGAGTATTGCAGCTTCCCTACGCTTAAACTTTGCAATCTTCTCTTCAGCTTCAATATGTAGATCTGTGGTTCCAGATATGGGTCTAACAGCTCCAGCTCCAACACCATACTCTTCAATAGCTCTAATTGCAGCCTCCCTGATCTTAGGGTGATTTGCAAGTCCAAGGTAATTGTTGGAGCACATTAAAATGTACTCAACCCCCTTAATAACAACCCTATTATCTGGAGGCCCAACTCTAACTCTCTCCACAAAGTATAATCCCTGAGCCTTCAAATTCTCCAATTCAGCTTTAAGATACTCAGTCCTTTTACCCACAAAGATCACCAGAATATTCTAAGACAACAATAGAATATAATTCTAATCATCATTGAATATAAGCTCACTTAAAGAGCAATTCAACTTGATCCCCCACCCTCCACTCAACATTTCCAATAACATGTTTATCAAAAACTATCTTTAGAAATGGATTACCAATATAACTTCCAAACCCTTTAACCATTAAACCATCAACATAAACATTACATTTAGGTTTAAATAGCGAATATGGATTTGTATGAAAGTATATTTCACCTAGAGGTGTCCCATCAACATAGCGTACAACCCCCAAACCATT
>JANZKA010000106.1 GCA_025060975.1 Candidatus Culexarchaeum nevadense | reverse complement strand
CATATGCTACTATAATTCTCTATATTATGTATTCTCTTTCATTTTCCAGAAAATGCCCTGTAACTTCTATAGTGGGTTTATATTCGCTAAGGATTTCCCTCAGTAATTTAAGTATTTCAGCAAGTCTAGACAACTCTTAGCCAATAGAGAGAAGATTAAAAATTTTCTCCCTATTCTTAAAGAGGGCTTCATATTTATCCTTGAGGTAGCAATACTCAGTCCAAGCAAGGTCAACTTCTGGGTTCTCCACCACTCTTTTGAAGAATTCTTCAAGCACCCTCCATGAATTCAAGCCAAATTTTCGGCAATTGCCGTTAATCTAACCTCTGTTTTTCAGCTCAAGGTCAATGCTCCTAATAAGTTCCTCTAACCCCCCTCTAACTAAGTCAACTTCCATGCCTTTCAACCCTCTCTGTATTAAGAAAGTTTTTGTTTAAACTCTGTTATAACTTTAATTCCTTACTACATCCCCAGGTTATCATCCATCTAAAAATTGCGGGGAAAGAGGTGTAACATTCGAAAATTCGCATATATCATTTACATTGGTGTAAGTTGCTTGTCTATAATTAGCCAATCTTTCCCCTTTCCTGTTTGGAATATTCTTCTCTCTTCTTCTGTTGTGGGTTTAATTGTAAGTTCACAGTATGGGTGTCCATCGGGAATTGTTTTTGTGTGTATTTGTTTGTAGTTGGGATTGTAGCCCATGTATTTTGCTACATCCATATAGCAGTAGAGGCGTCCTATCCTTTCTTCACCATACTCTTGCCATACCTTTGCAAGTATACAGCCATGTATTCTTACTCTCTCTTCATCATTAACTTTCACTATTTCAATTTTATCATGCATGCCAAATGCAGGTACTCTATAGCTTTCTCCAGCGTTAAAGTTTTCTGGGGTTGGCTCCAGTCCCAATCTTAATACTTCTTCTCTTGTCTTTTCACCTATTCTAACCCCATAATCCTTTATGGCTTTGGCTATGAGCTCTAAACCTCTCTCTTCTCCGAGTTCTTCAATTATTGTTTTAGCATATGAGAGATGTAGTAGTGCTACTCTCCTGCTGACGCTTTCAATTGCCCGTTTAGCTTCATCTAGGGGGATCATTTCCCTCTGACTCATACTATCACCAGCACTTTCATTTATTGTTTATATTTTGATTTTATCCTTTTTGCATGGATAATGTTTTGTTGTCATGTTGCGATTATTTGGTTTACATTTAAGTTTAGAACTATCTCTGCTATGTCACTTGCGTATTCTGCTATTCTCCGTATGCTTTCCGTTATCATTCTTATATTGGAGATGTCTACTTGTTTTGTTTTTGATTGTATTTCCTTTAATACCTTTTCTTCGAAGGATACTATTGTTTTTGCTTTGGATATAACTTGATCTGCTAAGGTGTAGTCTTTTTTGAATAGAGCTTTTATTGCGTCTTCAAATACTTTTTGAGCGAATGTGCTCATTTCGTAAAGTATTTGAAAGACTGGTTCGCTTGGTCTTTCTTCTAGTGATAGAACGTTTTTCGCTATTCTTGCAGCATGATCAGCTGTTCTCTCCACAAATTTTACGATTACCCTATAGCCTAAGCAGTCTCGTGGATTGGAAAGCCCAATATCTCTTAATATCTTCCCATTTTGTACAGCTAACTTTAATTGACGTATTATGTAGAAGCTGAATCGGTCTACTTCATCATCAAGCTGGATTACTTCTCGAGCAAGCTCCTTGTCTAAGTTTTTCAATGCTTGTATTGCATCATTGTGCATTGAAGTGGCGATTATGCACATGCGTCTTAAAGCATTTTCAACGGATAATTCTGGGTAGCTTACTAATACCTGAAGTTTTATTTCATTTGAAGTTTCAGATACTATTTCTGTGCCAACCAACTTCTTCCTTGTTAATTCTTTTATCACGTTTCTATGCATAGTGCTTATACGCTCTTCCCTTGCCCGTATTATAATGGAATTGTAGCCTACCAGATATAGGGAGATTATAGCTCTTATTATGGTGTCTGGGTCTTCTCTATCTGAAATGATGATTTTAGCTTCTGTAGGCTGGGTTGTAGGTTTAGCCACCCCCTTTGGTGTTAATATTAGTGAACCATTTTGTTGAGTTATCGTTATTAGGCTTCCAGCCTTCAACCCCATTGATGTAACCCATTCCTTTGGAAGTGAAACTATATATGTGGATTTCCCAGTGAATTGAATTCTCCTAGTTTCCTCATTTATTTGTTCATTCATTTACGTCACCATCTATATAGATTTTTTACATCTATATTTTCTATTCGGGAAAAATATATAGGCCTTTCTAATCTAAATAGCAGCAGGGAGAATCTATGAAG
>JANZKA010000115.1 GCA_025060975.1 Candidatus Culexarchaeum nevadense | reverse complement strand
GAAGGGCGAGGGGGGAAATTCCAGCTTTAATTCCAAAACCCAAAAGGATCAAGTAGGAGGCAATTTTGAAATTCCAGTCATTAACCCCATATCTACTCAATCTGTAAACATCCAGCAGATCGAAGTGTAAACCATAACCATTTATGAGGAAGCATACCCCAATTATTATTAGAATCGATTCAAAAATTGACATAGCCAAGTACATTACAACTGAAAGAACCGCTCTACCCCTATGTTCACCATATAAAACTAGGATTGCACTCAAAGCTGTAGAAGCTTCAAGGAAGAATAGCATGTAAATCAAGTTGCTAGATGATACCAGTCCAATCAATGTTGCCAAGAGAATTGGTATGATCGCAAAGTACAATCTAAATCTACCATTCAATTTAGAATCAAAATACTTGATCGAGTATAATGTTGATATTAAACCGACAATTAATATAACCTCACACATAGCGTATACTATGAAATCTTTAAACAAATCTGATTCCAGCTTAACTAATCCAACCGTCAACATTCCCATTAAGGGCATGGCGTTAACCATTAATGATGAAAAGATAAATAATGTGGAGAGATATATGGAATATTTTGACCTCGAAATTGAAACTATCAACGATGATGAGAACAACAGTATATATGTCAATATGAGGCTAATACTCACTTTTCTCACTCTCCATGAAAGGTAGACTAAAAACGTAGATTTCATCCATATAGATGTATGGAGGTTTAGCTAAACCACACATGAAAACTGAATCTAAATCTACACTACGTGATTGAAGCCATGGAATTAAAACTATGAATGTCAAGTAGAATATCGAAGTTGAAGCTAACTCAACTAGGAATAATGTTAAAATTATATCGGATGTTAATGGTATTATCCAAAATCCAATAACCAGTAAGCACAATGATATTATGAGGGGGATATACGTGTACTTCAACTTCATTTAACCACCCCACATTTCCCACGTAGAACGTTAATTGCTTTAACAACACCATTTATTATAGCTTCAGGTTTAGGTGGACATCCAGACACGAAAACATCTACTGGAATAACTTTATCAGCTCCACCAAGGATAGCATATGTTTCTCCACCCTCAACATCATTGAATATACCGCCAGAACAGGCACAAGAACCTATGGCAATAACAACCTTCGGTTTTGGAACTTGCATGTAAACCCTCTTCATGAATGGTGCAATATGCTTTGTAACGGGACCTGTAACTATTAGGATATCTGCATGCCTTGGAGACGTAACCAATTTAATCCCAAATCTCTCCACATCAAATCTCGGGGTTAATGCTGCAACAAGTTCAATGTCACATCCATTACATCCACCAGCATGAAGATGATAAATCCACGGAGAATATGTAAACATTTTCTGTTTAAACCCCATTTAACCCACCAGCCTACCAATTATGTTTTCAGTTGAAATTGCATGTGTATTTAGACCGAAACTTTCAGGTTTAATTCCAAAACCTAAAGCCAAAAGTTCACTTAAATGTAGTACTGGAATTCCGTATTCTAACCCTTCATCCTTAAATGTTAATTGAGCTTTCTCAAATTGATCGTAACATGCAGGGCATGTAACTACAATTGCATTTGCACCAGAATTCTTTATGACATCAAGCTTCCATTTAGTCCTCTCCCTCATAGCTTTATCCACAGAGTATAGCATTAATGGGTATCCACAGCAAACACGCTCAAAACCATAATCCACGATCTCAACATTCAAAGCCTTCACTATTTCCCTAAGATAATTGGCACCTCTCTCATCACTCATCTTATACAATTTACATCCTGGGTGAAGTGCAACTTTAAGCCAACTTAAATCCACATTAACATTACTCTTGATGACATTTAAACCAACATCTTCAAATAAAACTTCAGTGTAATGTTTAACCTTTATAGTACCATTAAATTTCAATCCAAACCCTTTAAGATTCCCATTAATCTTCTCCCTCAAATCACTTGATTCAACAAGCTTCTCCCTAGCTTCATGTAGAGATTCCCAACACCCATTACACATCACAATTATATCTCTACCATTAGCTTCAGCCAAAGAAAGATTTCTAGCAGCCACAGTTAACCATAAATCTTCATCAACAAGTCTAGCTATTTCTGGAACTGGACAACATGAAGCACCATTAATATCAAGAAGGGTAATCCCCAATTTCTTGGATATAGCCTTCATAGATGATTCGGCAAATGGTTGCATTGCAGGTATGTAGCATCCTAGGAACAAACTGTATTCAAGCATAGAGAAACCTCCAACTTAGTATTTGAAATCCCTCCTATCAAAGTCAAATCCAATCTTCCTACAAGCACCAATCGCT
>JANZKA010000125.1 GCA_025060975.1 Candidatus Culexarchaeum nevadense | reverse complement strand
TCCAATTCACATTTCTATGTAGCCATGGCATTATTGTTTGAGTGAGTCTTGAAGCAGCCCCCTTATCTATTATAAATTTAACATTTCTATGTTTTTGTAATATTGATGCTGGAACTATGTTTGTTATTTGCCCTTCAACTGCCTCTTTAACACTATTGGCTTTATGTTCCCCGGAAGCTAAGAGTATTATTTCTCTTGCTTCCATTATGGTTGCTATTCCCATGGTTATAGCGTAGTATGGTACTTCCTCTATCCTCATGAAGAATCTTGAATTGTCACTTCTAGTTTGCTCTGAAAGTCTTACAAGTCTTGTTCTGCTATTGAATGGTGATCCAGGTTCATTAAATCCTATGTGACCGCCAATGTATCTCCCACTATCATCATAGTATCCTCCACCTATCCCAAGCACTTGTACATCTATTCCACCATGACTCCTGATTTCATCTTCATACCAAGAACAATGCTCATCAACATCTTCCCATCTAACTTCACCATCTGGTATATGTATATTTTCAGGTTTAACGTTTACATGATTGAAGAAGTACTGTTGCATATAGTAGTGATAGCTGTATGGGCTACTCTTCTTCATAGGCCAATACTCATCTAGATTGAAAGTTACAATTTTAGAGAAGTCTATGAGTCCACGTTTAAACATTCTTATCAATTCATCATATATCCCAATGGGTGTGCTACCAGTGGCAAGCCCAATTACACTATCAGGATCATCCCATACATGCTTCGCAATTATCTGAGCAGCTTTTCTACTCATCTCCCAGTAATCCTCTACAACTATTACTTCAATCATCAATAAGAGTTAATCAATCAAAATATTAAACTTTTTTAAATCAAAAATAATTTAATTTAATTAAAAATTTATCGACATATTACTATACATACTCAAAAGTGTTAATGGTGGATGAGTTTCAACGTTTACCAAAGGATGTACTTCGTTAGGTATTATAAGGAGGTATTGACCCGAATTGTTTCTGGAGACTGACAGGGATCGCTTTACCCCTTACCCCCTGCACCAGTACTTTTGGCATTTCTTTCAATACTTTCATCACCTTTACCTGGCAGAAGTTGGCTTTTTTATCTACACACCTAAAGGTAAGCTCATACGTGCAAGCATAGGCATTCTCGTTGACAAGTTTTATGGATTCGTTGGCACATTTAGAGAAATCACATTATATTTCCACGTATGATGAAAAGGGGTTATGCATCTCCTTTGGTAAGGCTTGTTGATGTAGCTTTTAATCTTCCCTTATCTCTTGCCTATATATTTATTCGAAGAGATATTGTTAGTTCTCGGGAGGAGAGTATGCAATTTCAATGAATTTGATAGGTTTGGCGATGCTCTTATTGACTGGTGCAAAACTTAGCCTACATCATCTGTCCTCATTATCAAATAAATTGATGAGCGAAAATATAACTGTAGTATGATGAATGTTGAAAGTTAAATACAATTATTTTTGGTTGGTAGATGGAGATCTGTAAGCATATTGTTTTCGAAACATCTTAGTTGAAAACTTAAAAGTTATATAGTTTTAATTTCAGATTTTTAAAGTTTAAAGTTTTTATATTGCTTTATCATACTATTTAGTTGTAATTGACTATTTGTACTCTATGGGGTTTATTATGAGGTGACTGGAATTGTTGAGTGAATATACCGAATCTGTTAAAATAAAATTTGAGAATGTAAGTAAAATATACCCTAATAACGTTATTGCTGTTGATGATTTAAATTTGGAAATTTATGAACATGAACTCTTTGTGCTTATTGGGCCGTCAGGATGTGGTAAAACGACAACTTTAAAAATGATTAATAGACTGATTGACCCCACTAAAGGCAAAATATACATAGATGGACAGGACATATCTCGCATAAACCCGATAGAGTTAAGGTTGAATATTGGGTATGCAATACAGGAAGTAGGATTATTTCCCCATATGACTGCGGAGGAGAATATAGCTGTAGTTCCTAAATTAAAAAAATGGCCAAAAGACGTTATTGAAAAACGTGTTGTCGAACTGTTTAACATGATTGGAATGCCGCCAGATATATTTCGAAAAAGATACCCTAATGAACTTTCTGGAGGGCAACGTCAAAGAATAGGTGTTGCACGTGCTTTGGCTGGAGATCCCTCCATAGTTTTAATGGATGAACCTTTTGGAGCCCTTGATCCCCTTACAAGGATAACTCTTCAAGACGAATTTCTAAGGATAAAGAAGCTCATCAAGAAAACTATTGTTTTTGTTACCCATGATATCGAAGAAGCTATGAAGCTTGGAGATCGTTTAGGAATAATGAGAAATGGTAGACTTATTCAAGTTGGTACGCCAAGAGAAATTTTGAAGAATTCCAAAGATGACTTCGTCAAAT
>JANZKA010000124.1 GCA_025060975.1 Candidatus Culexarchaeum nevadense | reverse complement strand
GCATTGAGTGGTATGAGTAGTATGCAGCAAGTTGTGGAGAATGTTAGATATGCTGAGAATGCTCTTCCTAACATCCTCAGCTCAGAGGAGTTAGCTCTATTTGATAAGGCTAGGGAAATAATACGTGTTAAGGGCTTCATAAATTGTAGTGGTTGTAGATATTGTCAACCATGCCCCAATGGTGTTTTAATACCAGAAATATTTGCATATTATAATGACTATTTCAAGAGGGGTAGAGACCCGTCTGTAATAGATGAGTATAACCTAAAAATCCCAACTAATGGTGGAGCTGAAAACTGCATTAAATGTGGTAAATGTGAAGAGCTTTGTCCACAACGTATTGAGATAAGGCTTTGGCTAGATAGAGCTAGAAGGGTTTTCAGCCGTCCAAGATAAACTGAAATCACTTATATATCCCAACAAATACACATTTTTATCGTGATTTCCATGGCTTTTAAAGAGTATAGGGAATGGCATTCTAAATGCAATTTAAAGATTGTTGCAGAGAATTTGATTAAACGTGGATTTAAGGCTAAATGTTTTGATGATGTTAATGAAGCTAAGAATTATATCTTGTCAATGATACCTCCCAATGCTACTGTTGGTGTGGGTGGCTCTGTTACTATTAGGGAGCTTGGAATAATTGAAGATTTGGAGTCTAGGGGGAATAAAGTTATCCACCATTGGATTAAAGGGTTAAGTTCTGAGGATTCATATAGGATTAGGATGATGGAAATTGGCAGCGACTTTTTCCTTTCAAGTTGTAATGCTATAACAGTTGATGGTGTTATAGTTAATGCTGATAGTTCTGGTAATAGGGTTGCAGCTCTGGCTTTCGGTCCTAAACATGTGATATTGGTTGTTGGTACTAATAAGATTGTGTATGATCTTGATATGGCTTTATGGAGGATATATAATGTTGCAGCTCCCATGAATTCACGTAGACTTGGAGTTAAAGTTCCATGTGCTGAAGCTGGGTACTGTGTTGATTGTGATTCCATAGATTGTCCTGTTAGGATTATTGAGATTATTAAGCGTAAACCTCAAGCTGGAGATTACCATGTTATCTTGATTGATGCAAACCTTGGATTCTGAATTCCATTCAAATTCAAAAACACTTATAATTAATTTATTTATGAACGTTGTCTTCGGAAAACCTTTAATCTATCTTCACAGACATATTTAATCAGTGTGTTGTAGATGTCTGTTTACAGTTGGATTTTAAATAGAGCTGTGGAGCTGGAGAGTGAAACTATATCTTTTAGGCGTGAGATACATATGTATCCAGAGCTTGGATTTCAGGAGAAGCGTACTGCTAAACTTGTTTCAGAAATGCTTAGTAAATGGGGTTATGAAGTTCATACTGGTATTGCTGAGACTGGTGTTCTTGGAATTTTAAGATGTGGTGAAGGTAGAGTTGTGGCTTTAAGGGCTGATATGGATGCATTACCAATACAAGAGGAGAATGATGTTCCATATAAGTCTAGAGTTCCAGGTGTTATGCATGCTTGTGGACATGATGCCCATGTTGCTATGCTATTAACTGCAGCTAGGATTCTATCTGAGATGAGGGATAAGCTTAGTGGGATTGTTAAATTGATATTTCAGCCAGCTGAAGAGTTGGGTGGTGGTTTGAGTGGTGCTTTCAAGATGATTGAGGAGGGGGTTTTAAAAGATCCTGATGTTGAGGCAATTTTTGGTTTCCATGTATGGAATAATCTGGATACTGGTAAGATTGGATTGAGGGAGGGTCCAATATTAGCTTCTACTGGGAGATTTGAAATAGATGTTAAGGGTTTGGGTGGGCATGGTGCTTCCCCCCATCTAGCTATAGATCCTATAGTTGTATCTGCAAGTATAATACTGAATTTACAAACTATTGTGAGTCGTAATCTAGATCCATTGGAGTCTGGTGTTGTTAGTGCTTGCTCTATTCATTCTGGTACGGCTTTCAATATAATTCCTGAGTCTGCTAAAATTATTGGAACCTATAGAGCTTTAACATTTGAAGTTAGGGATTTATTGAAGAAGCGTATTAAGGAGATATCTGAGGGTGTTGCTAAGGCATTTAATGCTGAATGCAAAGTTACTCTTGCTGATGGTGTCCCCCCAACTGTAAATAATCCGGTTGCAGTTAGAATGGCTAGGAATGTTTTAAGTGAGATTGTTGGTTTAAACAATGTTGTTGAAGTTAAGCCTAGTATGGGTGGGGAAGATTTTGCTTATTATCTCGAAAGGGTTCCTGGGGCATTTTTGGAGCTTGGAACAAGGAATGTTGAACGTGGCATAACCTTCCCACATCATAATCCAAGATTTGATATTGATGAGAGTGCTTTAAAGTATGGTTCAGCATCTTATGCTGCTCTAGCATACCATTATCTTACTCATGGATTC
>JANZKA010000119.1 GCA_025060975.1 Candidatus Culexarchaeum nevadense | reverse complement strand
TCTTCAATCAATGCATCCACCATGAAATCAGGTATCAATGTCCTATTCGGATCACTTCTAATAACATTCTCATCAACTATCTCCTCAACACTCACAATAACCCTCTTAGCTGCGAAAGCAGCCTCCCTTATATCTCCAGTTATCCCCCACACTTGTACATTCCCATTCTTATCAGCTCTCTGAGCATGTATTATAGCTACATCTGGATTTAATGCAGGAACTACACATATCTCCCTACCCGTATACGGACAGTTTACAACCTTTATATTTGGATTATACTTTGGAAGATCAGATCCACGTAGAGATTTAAGGGGGATGAATGGGATATGCAATGCCCCAGCCATAATCCTACATATCATGGCGAAATGCGAGTACTCCTCAATTTCAATACTATTTGGAACCCCCTTCTCCACAGCCCTTCTAAAAGCTCTAAGAGTACCAACACCAGGATTCCCAGCCCAACTAAATATAACCTTCTTTGCACATCCAGCCGCAATCATTTGATCGAAAATTATATCCGGAGTTAACCTACACAACGTTAAATTCCTCTTCCTCTGCCTAATAATCTCATGTCCAGCTGAAAATGGTATGAGATGAGTAAATCCAGCCATATAAATTGTATCCCCATCATTCACGAACTTCTTAATAGCTTCCATCATACTCATAAGCTTATCATCAACAGACATGATCAATGGCCTCCAATTAAATATGTGGGATGCTAATGATTAAAAATTTATGTTCAAAATGTATTTTTGGGGGTTGTAACCCATGAAACGTGTAGCCATAATTGGAGTTGGACACTCAAAGTTTGGAGTTAGAGCTGATGCAACATACTGTGAATTAGCATTTGAAGCTGTTAAAGAAGCTCTTGAAGATGCTGGGATAACACAGAAGGATATAGATATAAGTATTGTGGGTTCTGTGGGTAATAGGCTATACGACATGTACCCTGCACCACTAGTAAATGAGTATGTTGGATTAACATCGAGAGGCCCTTTAAGAGTTGAAGCAGCATGTGCATCTGGTAGTGCAGCAATATTCACAGCCTACAATACCATAAAATCAGGGTTTGCTGAAACAGCCATAGCTATAGGTGTTGAGAAAATGTGTGAAGTTGACACTCCAACTTCAACAGCCATTGGTGGTAGAGGATGCTACTTATGGGAATTCCACATGTTTGGAACAAGCTTCGCAGCATACTATGCACTATTCGCAACAGCACACATGAACAAATACGGAACAACAGAAGAGCAGTTGGCCAAGGTTGCAGTTAAGAACCATTATTATGGAGCTAAAAACCCGAAAGCCCACTTCCAAAGAGAGATAACCATTGAGCAAGCGTTAAAATCAAGAGTTATATGCTGGCCTCTCAAACTCTACGATTGCTGTCCAATAAGTGATGGAGCTTCTGCAATCATACTAGCATCTGAAGATAAAGTTAAAGAACTAAAAATCCAAGACCCAATATGGATACTATCCATCGGATACAGCTCAGATACTGGAAACTACACACGAAGAGAAGATTACACGTCAATAAAATCCACTAGAATAGCTTCCCAAATGGCTTACAAAGCTGCTAAAATCAACCCTGAAGACATTGATTTAGCTGAAGTACACGACTGCTTCACAATAGCCGAGATAATGGCATATGAAGATCTTGGATTCTGTAAGAAGGGGGAGGGGGGTAAATTGATCGATGAAGGGCAAACATGGATTGGAGGGAGAATACCAGTAAATGTAGATGGAGGGTTAAAGGCTAAAGGACACCCACTAGGAGCAACTGGATGCTCAATGATACATGAACTCACAAAACAATTGAGGAATGAAGCTGGGAACAGGCAAGTTCCACTCAAAAATTATCTGGCATTAGCACATAACGTAGGTATGACTGGACAATACTGTTATGTAACAATATTGGGGAGGTGAAATGGATGTCGAAGACACCTGAACAACCATCAATTAAAAGTAGAACACTAACACTTACACATGACATCCCAATATCTAGAACAAAGATTTACTGGGATAGTTTAAAGGAGGGGAAAGTTTATGCAACGAAATGTAAGAATTGCAGTCAAACATACTATCCACCACAACCAGACTGCCCAAACTGCCTCACATCAAACATGGAGTGGATTCAAATATCAGAAGGAACAATCGAAACATTTACACAAGCACACCTAAAACCACAAGGCTTCACACATTACGAACAAAACTACATAATAGCTATAGCAAAAACATTAGAGGGAGTTAATGTCATAGGATGGCTAGAGGAAACAGACATAAAGAATGTGAAAGTTGGGATGCCAGTAGAAATAACAGCAAAAATAATGCCAGATGGATTCCCAACAATAATACTCAAACTAAAACAAACATACACATAATACTAAAATCTTTCAATATTT
>JANZKA010000128.1 GCA_025060975.1 Candidatus Culexarchaeum nevadense | reverse complement strand
ACCTTTTTCGTAATCCTATTCGTTGCGTAGAGCATGAGTGCTGCAACAATTAGAGTTATTCCTGATAAGCTTGCTCCAAGGGTTATGATTGCTATAGGTAGACTAAAGTATCTTGTTGCATTAAATAATAGTAGTAGGTATGTTCCTAGCGTTATTGCTAGGAGTATGAGTATTGCTCCTGGAAGACCGAGATATAATAGTGGTCTTTCTTCTACAACTAGCTTAAGCATGGTCGCAATTATTTCTCCTCCATGAAAAAGGGAGGGTTTTTTCGAAGTTTTTGGTAATCCTCTATATTTGATTGTTACAGGGACTTCTTTGATCCTTAACCCTCTTTTGAGGGCTAATGTTATCTGTTCGCTTTCAACCCCAAAGCCTTCTGATTCTATGTTCAAAAGCTCATTTAAAGCTTTTATTGTTAATGCTCTAAAACCGCTTTGCGTATCCTTTATATCAGACTTTGTTGTAGCTTTACCAAGAAAGTTTATAATTTTTAGGCCAAACTTTCTATAGAACGGTGCATCTGTTTTTGCTCCTTCAACAAATCTTGAACCTATTACGAAGTCAGCTTCCCCCCTTTCTATTGGTTCAAGGAGTATTGGTATATCGTTCGGATTATGTTGACCGTCAGCATCAATTGTAACAATTATGTTTGGGTTATACTTTTTCGCTGCTTTAAACAAGTCTCTTAAAGCAGTACCCTTACCCATATTCTTCTCATGTTTTATCACTTCAGCTCCAAGTCTCCTTGCTATTTCACCAGTTAGGTCTGTTGAGCCATCATCGCAGACAATAACTTTATCAACGTATCTCTGAGCTTCTACTACTACCCTGGCTATCGTTCTTTCCTCATTGTATGCTGGTATGCATGCTATGATTGTAGGTTTCATTTTAGTAGCACGATTTCCACATGAATTCTCATGATCTTCCAAATCTTCATTGCTTGAATTGTGAAATGTATTATTATTCCGCATAATGTTTGTGGTGTATGATTTCCACTTCTATGTTTAGGTTCTCTTTCAGTGTGTTCTTTACCTTGCTGAAATCCTCTTCATCGGCTGTTAATATGCATTTTACACCATACTTCTTTGACATCAATGAAGCTATTGCCACATGGAGTAAGTCCTTCGTTCTACAGTTGATCCATGTGAGTTTTACTGCTTCCTTGAAAATCTTTGCAATATTTGCTCCATTGAGATTCTTTAACACGTAGAAGTCTTGGTCATCGATTAATGTTACCCCAAATTGCTCTAGTAGTGGGAGTAGCATGCTGGTTAGAGTTTCGCATAAAGCTTTATGGCCAAGCCTCCCCACTATAGCTGTCAATATATTTAGTGGTTCAATTAGATTCCACTGTCCACTTATAATCCTCCTACATACCACGTTAACTACTTCCATGAATGCATATGTTGAAGTTATGAGCATCCCCCCACTCTTCTTAATATCTTCAATGGTTTTCACGGATTCTTTATGCCTACTCTCCGTAGGGGTTAGGGCTGATACGAGTACGCTTGAATCGACATAGCATACTACCATTCCCTTTTCAACTCCTCCACAGCATTCACAGGGTGTTTTAGTGTTAGTGGTGAGATGTTCATTTTAGCTAGCAATCTACCTACTCTTAAACCTAGCTCCATTGGACTAATATCTATCTCTCCACTCCAAGAGACGAAGATTGGCAGTTTTAAGTAAGGGTAAACTTCCTCAACTAACCTCTCCCAAAATTCAAGAGCTTCACTTGCATTCCCCGCTACGCATAATTCTATGTAAATGTGGATGAGGGGATCTACTTTAACAGTGAATGGCATAATATGCAAGAATTGTATGGGCAAATTCAACCCCAAAGCTATCAAACGCGTTAACTCCGAAGACCATGAGAAAGTCCATTCCGACCATTTTGAGAGGGACTCTGAGAACCCTTGAATTGTAGCTTCAAAATTAATGTTGCTCAAATTTAACCCCTTTGCTCCTTAAGTTTTCCAATAACCTTCTCTAAGCTCACAGCAATCCCCTCTAATTCTGAAGCAAGCTTTCTCTTCTCATCTACTGGAAGTTGCATAAAGCTCTGTATTTTAGTTGCTGTAACCGTAAGCTTAATGATAGCAGCCATAAACTCTCCAAAAATTTCTGGGGGGATACGTTTCGAGATTTCAGCCAATTGACTCGGATTAAAAAGCTCATTTAAGGCTTCATCTAACCTTTTCCCCTCAACTTCCTCAAATTCAGCAACCTCATTAAGTATACGAATTAAAACTTTTATCATATCAATCATTGGAGCAAGCCCCTTAACAAGCTTATCCACTTGAGTTAACATCCCCCACACCACTCAATCAACTATACTTTGAGGTTTTATCTCTCAATTTAGAGCTACTGCCCTATTAACATACCTCTAAGTTGCTGGTACTGTTGTAATAATGTATGGTTCCCCCATAATCCATCTAGTAAACCTTCATGTATTCTGGTTTGTTTATTTCCATAAATCCAAGATA
>JANZKA010000122.1 GCA_025060975.1 Candidatus Culexarchaeum nevadense | reverse complement strand
CAAGTATGTTTTCATTATCAGACTTATCCACCTTAACCTTTAAAACCCCATAATCATTAATCGAATCATCAATAACCCTACTGCCAACACTTTTATGTACTGGTTTAAATTCACTTGTCAAGAGAGATTCATCAACATAACTCCTCCTTCAACTACAATTCCATCACATGGAATCTTCTCACCAAGCTTAATGAGTATGATATCCCCCAACCCTTAAATCTGAAATATTAATGATGAGATAAGCCACTTTAGACATTGATCTAGCAAACCGTTTCAAAGCATTAGAAGCACATATAACACTATTAGCCTCGACCCAATGTCTTAAAGCATGACATCAATCAATGTGGCAAACTCAAGGAAGAACCCTTCACCATTAGAAAACATGAAAAAATAGGATATATTATGAAGTTCAAATACTTGCTTATTTAAAATCTCATTATAATATATACGACTACCTTCACAACATCCATACTAAACCAACCATATGTATATACGTATTCGCAAACGTTTTAAGCAAAAATTATACAATAAGATTCTGGGTGGATTTTGATGAATGTAAAATTTGGATTGGAATTCCTACCATCAATACCAACATCCGATACAGTTATGCTCTCAAAATATGCTGATGAGCTTGGATTTGACGCCATATGGGTTACTGACCACTACAACAATAGGAACGTGTATGTGACGTTAACAGCTATAGCTTTGAACACCAAGAAGGTTATACTTGGACCAAGCGTTACAAACCCCTACGTAGTAAATCCCATATGGACTGCCTCAGCCATAGCATCTATAGATGAGGTATCCAATGGTAGAGCAATTCTAGGTATTGGAGCTGGAGATAAAGCAACATTGGAGAAGATGAACATTGAATGGAAAGCCCCATTAAGAGCTGTAAAGGAGAGTGTAGAGGTCATTAGACGTTTACTTAAAGGGGAGATGGTGTACTTCGACGGCGAATTCGTTAAGAGTAGAGGTGCAGCTCTAAGCTACAAACCACCACATGAAATACCAATCTATATAGGTGCACAGGGACCTAAAATGCTCACATTAGCTTCAACTATTGGTGATGGAATACTCATAAATGCTTCAAACCCAAAGGACTATGAATATGCTATGAAAATCATAAAGAAGGCTGCTGGAGATAGAATTGGAAACATAGATGTGGTGGCGTGTACAAGCTTCTCAATAGATAGAGATGTGAATGTGGCTCAGAAGAATGTGAGGATAGTTGTAGCATTCATAGTTGCCGGGGCTAGTGAAGAAGTATTGAAAAGCCACAATATAGATTTAGAAAGAGCAAACATGATTAGAGAGTACATATCTAAGGGGAAGTTTAAAGATGCCTCCGCAGCTGTGACAAATGAGATGATAGATGAATTCTCAATAACTGGAACTCCTGAACAATGTGTCGAAAAGATAAGTGAACTATTGAAGAGGGGGGTTACACAAATAGTGTTTGGATCGCCAATAGGGAAGGATAAGAAGTTAGCATTGGAATTAATAGCCTCAGAAGTCATACCACACTTTAAATAGGAAATTAAACTAGAGAAAACTGACGATAACTATTAAGTGGAACTTATGGATGTAACACTAATAGTATTAGCTGGTGGAACTGGTAATAGGATAGGGGTATACAAGCCAATATTAAAATTAAAGAATTTAACTTTAATTGAAAATGTATTGAAGAATCTTATGGGTGAATTCAATCAAGTAGTGATAGTTCTCAAAGAGGAATGGCAGAGAGAACTACTTGAATCCACATGTGAAATTCTGAGGAGGGGTAATTTCACCTACACTTATGACCCACCAAACCTTGAGGGGTTGCTTGCAGCCATATATGCTGGCACTTTAATTGCAGTTAATGAGAATATAGCCATAGCACCATCGGACACACCATTCATAAAACCACACACATATGAGAAGATGTATAGATATTTGGATTATGGGTATGAAGCTGTAGTTCCAAGGTGGCCTAATGGATTCATAGAACCATTAGTATCAATGTATGCTAAAACGCCACTACTAAAAGTTTTGGAAAGCAAGATTGCACATGGGGAGAAGAGTGTACGCTCAATACTGGATTCCATGAAAACCCTCTATGTAGATGTATATGATGTTTCATTGAAACCTGAAATAGAATTCTTAAATGTAAATACAATTGAAGATTTAATGTTAGCGGAGAAGCTCATTTAACCATTTAACAGGCTTTATGTAATCTCCACCAAAAGCTTCAAATGAACCTACAGTTATCTGACAAAAACTTTCACCACTACTCAAATCATAAACCTCCTCCAGTTTACCTCTAACAATAATCTCATCACCCACATCAGCTAAATCCATATACAAACCCTCATAACTCATAACTCTAGATATAGGCTTCTCAGGCTTAACACCATCAATAACCCTCACATCATCAACAATATATGTGACTGGAATGAATATGGAATCTCTGGAATCAACAACTCTAGCTTTAATTGTCGTAATACCCATAAACCTATACTTCTCACAATCCCAACACCCC
>JANZKA010000107.1 GCA_025060975.1 Candidatus Culexarchaeum nevadense | reverse complement strand
CATCAATTATTTGGTGGGTTTTGTGAAGGTTTTACATGAATTTGTGCCTACTAGGAAATTCTTGAAGAAGGTTGAGGATGTTAAGGATCTTGTTGATGGTTGGAATATAACTGATAGTGCAGCTGGCATCCCTGCGCCAAGTGGTACTGCTGTTGCCTGTGTTTTAAAGAATAAGTATCCAGACAAAATAGTAATGCCAATATTCATATTAAATTATAAGGGTCCTGTAGAGGTGGGGGCTTTAGCATTAGCTGCTGAAGCTGTAGGTTTAGATGGTATAGTTTTAACTATGGGTGATGAGCCTAAATATGGAGACCCACTAGGCCCAAAGTACTGGAAGAAGACGGAAGATGCTAGGGATTTCTTGAGGAGAGAAATTAAGATACAAACTTTAAAGCTTGGATGCCTATTATCACCAAAACCTCAAAAAGATAGGTATGGTGCGAGAACTTTCAAACCTGAGGATATGGTTGAGAGAGTGAAAACTGGATGGGACTTCGCATTCTTCCTAAGACTTACCCCAGAAACTCTACCACTACTTGAAGATGTATCCAGAGAACTTAAAAAGATGAACATCCCCCTATACACATACATCTTAATTGAGACACCCCGCAATGTGGATATGCTGAGACAAATTGGCTGGGTTCCAACAACAACAATCGATAAAGCTGTTGAATTTGCTGAAAAACTTGAAGGTATTGTAGATGGAGTTATAGCAACATGTGCAGGTGATTATGAAGGGGACATAGAACTTCTAAAAGCATTACAGAAAATTAGAAGAAAATAACATCAAAAGAGGAAATAACCCAAACATACAAGATTACTCTCAACATTTCAACCCATTTTTATCCACCCCAAATTCTTTAAAACCATAATTCTATTAGAATTTCCTACACCCTTTCACCTACAACCAATAATGATATTTCAACGAGTCTTACAATCCCATCTTCTTCAGTCACATAAATGCTAACGACCTCCATCAACCTCATTAGCTTAATCGTACTTACATCAAGCAACTTTTCTAGAATTTGCCTCCTCTGTTCTGAGATATGGTTTCTTATGGGGGTAGGCTGATTAAATACAGAAAATGTAAATTCCTATTAGGTAGGGATATCGTAGCTATACTAAACATTCAAATATAGAGAGAAGAATACCAAAGAACCCTTAATAAATTAATCGAAAAGGAATAGTTGAGTGGAGGTTACAGTTCACCACCTATTCCACTTAACCCAGAATCCAGTTCAACCAGTATAAACAGTTATTGAACTTTGATCTCTACTTAATATCCCTTGCTTCTTTGCAGTTTGTGTTTGATGTACTCATAGTATTGTTCAACTATTTCTTTTGGAAAGGGGTTTAAAACCATTACGTCCCTGATTTTCTTGAGGTCTTCATCTAGTGTGTACACTATATTATTCCCAATACTTTTCGCCAGTCTAACTATGTATCCATCCCATGACTCCACTTTATAGTATGTTGCATACTCGATGGCGTCAATAGCATCTTCCAAGGATATGTATGGGTAAAAGGCTGGTGACCTTGTTTCCAACATTTTTGCAAGAGCTTTCTTCACTTCTATTGCAGGTAGCTTTAGGTATCTTGTAGCTATATGGAATGCGCCGAGAATAGATGTGACGGGTATGGCAGTACGCTTCCTCTGTAATAGTACTTCTGATAGGAAATCAACTGCTCTCTCTTGTAAGGGATTTTTAAAGAGGGAGACAACAACTATACCCACATCAATTATGCCTTCAGGATAGTAAACCGAGTTTCCTCTTAACATAATCTTCACTCATCCACTTCCATGTCTCCTCAACTTCTTCGGAGAATGGTTCAACTCTCATGTTGAGAACAGTCTTCACCCATTCTTCCACTCTTTTCTCTAGATCCTTTGAGACTGGTTCAACTATTATCTTACCACCTTCAACTCTCATCAGCACTTCAACTTCCCCCTCTACTCCAATTAGCCTCCTGATACGTGATGGTATAACAATCCTCCCCTGTTTATCGATCTTGGAATATTCCAAATATTTCACCAAATGGATTAAACACATCCACAACTTATAAATTTAATCAATACTAACCACATGTAAGTAGGGTTTAGATTATCCTTTAATTAGCCAAAACCCCTCCCATACACTCTTCGCTAAGAAACCATCATAATTTCTGCTAGGTTATAGCAAAATGTTTAGGAGAATCATGAGAGGACTTAGACTTAAAAGCATTACAGAAAATTAGAAGAAAATAACATCTAAATAGAATTTCAGACATATACAATCATCTTCATATCTATCCCCCTAGAAAACTTACATTCTACGGGGGGCTACACTCATAAAAGGGTTTAGAGATCTATAATCCCATTAGCTGCGAAAAACCCCCACATCCTTCAATTATCGCTTCAATCAAAGTTTAACAAACCAAAAGTATATGTTTTCATTCATAATTTTATGTGTCGCTTGATTTAGATTTTATAGATGCTGGATTGGATGGCGACAGATTTTAGTGGTTTCCATGAATTTACGTGGA
>JANZKA010000121.1 GCA_025060975.1 Candidatus Culexarchaeum nevadense | reverse complement strand
TTTAACCGTTAAGATGGAATCGTCAATAACTTGTGGAGGTGGAGGCGAGGGGATATTGGTTACCTCAAGCCTTAAATTCACCTCATCTACATGGAATCCCAATCCAGCGAATCTTGATGGGAAACTGAATTCATACTTTAAACCACTTGTAATTGAATTTATTGTGGCATATGCTAAATCCATCATAATACTCCTAGCAGCCTCAAAAACATTCGACTCCACAGTTGACTCCAGTATGTAGAATGCATATCCAAAAGCTGCAACAGTCAAAATTATAACCACAGAAGTTATTATCACACTGGACACCGCACTCTCACCTACACGATCCACAACTACTCACCTCCCAAAAACTCCAAAAAATGTGGCCATTCTCGGTGAAAGTAAGATCGTGGCCATGGATACAAGTGATAATAGTAAAGCATGTTTAAATCCTGAAGCCAGAATTCCAGTGGAAACCTTGCCAGCCATTAAACCCATGAATAAGACGTTCAAAACTGTGGCTGGAACAATTATTCTCACAGCTACATGATACTCAACGATCCCAACAGCAAATGTGGACATGTATACAGCCATGAACATTATTGAACTTATCAAGATAACTGCTCCAAGATATGGTATTATGAGTAGAATTCTTATGGATGCAGCCCTCTCCCTCTCCACAGCTTCACTCATCTCAGCGAAGTATGCAAGATTCTCAATGGTTTCAGGAGTTCCACCACCAACCTCAATGGCATCTATCAACATGTATAGGAAAACATTTGCCCTCCAAACCTTAACCCTAGCCATCAAATCCTCATAAACCCTCCTAAGTGGAAATCCTAAAGCAATTTTACTTGCAGCCTCTCTAAGATACTTTGTGAAGTAACCGTAATCCCTCTCAGCCAATGATGTGATACATTTCTCAGGGGATAAACCAGTCTTCCTAACCTCCACCATATCCCTAAGAAACTTAACAACACCATTAGATATCTTGCTATACTTCCTGAAAACCAGTATCTCATAAAGTGTTGATGGGATTAGGGATATGAATAATGCCATGGACATGGAGAATGCAGGTGCATAGACAAGCTCGACACCAATGGATATTAATACAAAGTTTATTGTTGAAACAACTCTAGTTGATAGCCAAGCGAAAGGTTGCAAATAAACTGGATAGAAGTATGGTATGACAGCTATACATAATAGAAATATGAATATTGGGAGACTTACGAATAAGAACACTATGTATGGATCCCATATAATTCCAGGTTCACGATATTGAACTAGGTCTGAGAGGTATATGACCACTATGGATAAGAATGGCATTAAAAAGTATGAGAAGAAGAATAGGGAGTAAACGTTTATCCCTGGAATAGATATTCTGGCTATGGATATGGTTATCATATACATTACATTGAGCGTCATTATGAGTAGGAAGGATGCAGCCAAATATGATTCCAATAGAGTAGACATCTTCTCACCAGCAGACTTAATCTTAACCACCAAGCCACTAAAAACATCCCTAGACCTCTTAACAAGATAATCAACAACATCTCCACCAGCACCAACAGTAGCAACATAACCGAATATTACATCCTTGATCAGCATGCTCTTAACCCTAGAAGCTATATCGTTAAATGCTGATAGGGGGTCCCAACCCATAGCTCTAACCATAATCTTAAACCTCTTAGCAGCTTTGGAAAACTTCTTAAATAAGATTTCAGCAGAATCTAAACGCTCAAAGGCTGTGTATGGGGATATCCCCCCAGTAACCATCACACTCATATATGCAAACACATAGGGAGCTTCTTGATCATATCCAGCAGCATTATTAACACTTAAAGCCTTCGGCAATATGAACCCAACAATTATGAAAACCAATACTGGGAGGAACATGGAGAATGCCAATACAAATGGTATATAAGCTATTGGGAGACTTAATATCGATATAAAGGATACTAGGATGCTTGTAAATATTGATATTATAAAGGCAAAACCACCAATAGACGCATAAACTTCAGGATGTAAACCAATACCAGAAGATTTAATGTCAATGTAAATGTTTGGGTAAAATCTCAACAGAAGCCTCCCAACCCAATTGAAATATCTATGAACAACATCAATGAACGTCAAGGCATAATACCACAAAATTATTCTGAAAAATTGTACAATATATAAATTTAGGTTTTCAGAACTATATTTAAATTTAAACTTCAATGTAAGGGATGAAGTGAGGGATGGTAACAGAAATAGTTGAATTCAAATCCATAGGGGAACTCATGGAGTACGTGAAAAGAGAATTTGAGAACGTTAGAAAACTTATGGAGAAGTATCATGGAGAACTGGAAGAAGCTGAGGCTAGAGCTTCAGCATATGAGAGAATAATGAAAGTTGTTGGAAGAGAAACTGTCACAGGGTCACATCAAGAGATAAACTTCTTTGGACTTAGAGTTATAATAGGGCCAACCCCAATGGATGAGGTAGAAGCATTGAGGCAAATTATATTGAAATTGAATGAGAAGATGAGTGGATTACAGAAGGTTAAGAGGGCTGTGGAACTATTGGTGCAAGAAACACCAGTAATTAGCATA
>JANZKA010000104.1 GCA_025060975.1 Candidatus Culexarchaeum nevadense | reverse complement strand
TTCAAAGCTACTTTGAAATATTTCTATACATGCATCATTGACGTCGTTTCCAACGATCATATTTGCAATTATGAATGATTCTTTATCCAATGCTCCAGATACTGGCACCCCATATTTCCTATACCCATCCCTCCCCAAATCTTGTATGGATACTCCAGGTCCAGCCACGTCCACTTTCAATATCGGTTCTCCCTCAATCTTTAATGTTCCCACGTCAGCCCATTCCAATTCTCTCATCTTCTCATAGGCTTCCCTACTTATCGGTTTGAATTTGACGTAGTCTCCAATCTTAAATAGCGTTGGGGGATCCTTATTTGGATTGAATAATCTTAGAGGAGTTCTACCTATGATCCTCCATCCCCCAGGACTCTCAAATGGATATATTCCAGTTTGCACTCCAGCTATCCCCACAGATCCTGCTGGAACTTTTGTCCTTGGATTTTCAAGTCTTGGGACTGCTATTTCTTCAGGGACTTCCCCCATGTATGGGAATCCAGGTATGAATCCAACCATATAAACCCTGTAAACCTGTTTTGAATGTAGATTAATTATCTCCTCTATGCTTAGTTTTGTCAACTTGGATATGTCTTCAAGATCTAACCCATACTGTGAATCATATACTGTGGGGACTTCAATAACCCTATTAATATCCTCCTTCAAATCTTCGGACTTTATGTTCCTCACTATCTTCAGTACTTCATCTATCAGCCTATTCCTATCAGCCTTCAATGGGTCCAGTATTACCAGTATGGTTGTGTATGCTGGTATAACTTCCTTAACACCAAGACTTCTTAACCCCTCCAACCTTTCACTAACAATCTTAACCATGATATTAACTTCTTTACTCAATTTACCCCCAAAATCTATCATCAGCCCCTCTTCACCCATAATTTGAATTTCCATCCCCTCTCTTACCATCATTGTCGGAGTGCACCTTTCAAAAAACTATATCAATCCATTCATCTTTAAAGGTTATGTGTGATGTTGATGTATTCGAATGCTAGGGGGTTTGTTGCTGCAGTTTTAGCTCTATACAAATATCTTTCAAGTGCTGGTTTGAGGAGTGTTGGTGAAGTTAAGTTGAGTTCTGTTTTTGAGGAATACGTATTTAGAGAGGTTTCTTTGAATGGTGATATTATGAGATTCAAATTTTCAGATAAAAGTTATATTGCCAAGTTCCATGGATGTGAAGTGGAGTTGAATGCTATTGATTATGAGGTTTCTAGGGTAGTTGAGGAAGTTCCGAGGGATTTATTCATAGTTAAATCTAGTGTGGGGGGTAGAGTAATTAAATTATTTGTTTCTGAGGGTGCTAAGGTTGTTAAGGGTGAAACTTTATTGAAGATTGAATCCATGAAAATGGAGGTTGAAGTAAAATCCCCTGTGAATGGAGTCGTAGAGAGAATTCTGATTTCTGAGGGGAGTGATGTTAAGGTTGGAGCACCCATAATGGCTATAAGGATTGGAGGTTGAGGTTATGGTTGAAATTGTAGATGTTACTTTGAGGGATGCTCATCAATCGCTACTAGCCACCAGATTAAAAACAGAGGATATACTCCAAATACTAGACGTGATGGATGATATAGGCTTCTACTCCATGGAGGTTTGGGGTGGAGCAACCTTTGACGTCCCATTGAGATATTTAAATGAAGATCCATGGGTTAGACTTAAACTTATTAGAGAGAGAGTTAAGAAAACTAAGCTTCAAATGCTATTGAGAGGTCAGAACCTCGTTGGATATAGGCATTATCCAGACGATATATGCGTAAAATTTGTGGAGAAGGCATTTGAGAATGGCATTGAGATATTCAGGATTTTCGATGCATTGAATGATCTTAGAAACGTTAAGGTAACTGTTGATGCTGCGAGGAGGGTTGGAGCTGAAATCCAGTTATGTATGGTATACACTATAAGCCCAATACATACATTAGACTACTACTTATCATTAGCTAGGGATATAGCATCCATGGATGTAGATTCTATATGCATTAAAGACATGTCTGGGATATTGAAGCCATATGTGGCATATGAACTTGTTAAGAGGATTAAGAGTGAAGTTGGAATGCGAGTTGATGTTCACTCACATACAACAGCAGGTTTCGCTCCAATAACCATCGTTAAGGCTATTGAAGCTGGAGCGGATTACGTGGATTGTGCTCTATCTTCAATGTCCATGTACACATCACATCCACCATTGGAATCAATAATTTCATCATTGGAGGGGACACCATATGAAATTAAGAAGATCGATTTGAAATTGGCTTTAAAAGCTTCAAAATACTTCTGGGAGAAGAGGAAGAAATACTCTGAATATGATTATGCATTAAGAAATCCTCCAGTAGATGCAAGTGTACTTGAACATCAAATTCCAGGGGGAATGCTCAGTAACCTATTAGAACAATTGAGAATGCAAGGTGCTGAAGACAGGCTGAATGAAGTATTAATAGAAGTTCCAAGAGTTAGAAGAGATTTAGGCTACCCACCACTGGTAACACCATTATCACAGATAGTGGGAACACAAGCGGTGGTGAACGTGCTTTCAGGGAAACCCTACTCAACCATAATAAGGGA
>JANZKA010000116.1 GCA_025060975.1 Candidatus Culexarchaeum nevadense | reverse complement strand
GATAAACTGTACTTTAGACTTCATGGTATAGGTGGAGGCGAAGTGAATTATAGGTATAAGTATACTGATGAGGATTTATCCAAGTTGAAGGATATGATAATGGATTATAATGTTCAGGGGGCTTATGAATTCTATGTAATGTTTAATAATGTCTACATGGTTGAAGATGCTTTGAAATTTAAATCACTAATTTAAAATTTTACATGAATTCATTTCATTTACAGAAAGTTTTAAATTTATTTTTTATGCATAGTTTATTTGAGTGATATTCTTTGGAGGGATATTGTATGTTTAGAAAGAGTGTTTGCTTAGTTCTACTTCTGCTCCTAGTTTCCACTTCTTATACGCCGTTCCTTTATGCTGCTCCTAGTTCCAGTGATATCCCCATAAGTTTCCCAGATTTAATTAAGGTTGAACCTTCCCTTAGGAAGATGTTTAGTAGAATTGGGTTAAGTGACTCTGATTTCATTGATGTTATTGTGCAAGTTAAGAGTGGATTTATGGGTAATGCTATGGATAGTTTTAGTGGGATTTCTGGAGTTAGGGTTCTAGGTTCCACTGAGATTTTGCCTTTCATAGCATTATCAGTTAATGTTGAAGGATTGAAGAATGTGGTGATGAGCCCTATTGTTGAAGCAGTATACCCAATATATAATGTGTACACATGTATGCTTTCACCTCAGAATAGAAAGATAATGATTGGAAATATGAGTTATACTGTTGATTTAAAGCCAAATCAAGAGTATCCATTTATTGGAATATATCCAACACATCTAAGTGAGATCGTAGATATCGTTAATGCTAAGCGCCTTTATGATATTGGTTTAAATGGTTCAGGTGTTGTCGTGGCTGTTTTGGATACTGGTATTCGTATGGATCATCCAAATCTTATGGGTAAAGTTGTGAGCTCAATATCCTTTGTTCCAGAAGATCCAGATGATTATAATGGTCATGGAACTTTTGTAGCTGGGATAATTGCCAGTAGTGGTGTTGCGGGTAGTAGAGGGTTTGCTTCAGATTACTGTAGCGTAACTGAGTTACAGATACTCCCTGGAAATGAAACTGGGATAGCTCCTGGAGTAAAGTTACTCAATGTTAAAGTTTTGAATCGTGATGGTTGGGGGACTAGTTGGAGTGTAATTAAGGGTATTGAGTGGGCTGTACGTCATGGTGCAGACGTTATATCAATGAGTTTAGGTGGATACCCAGTAATCCAACCAGAGCGGGATCCACTATGTACTGCTGTGGAGTGGGCTACTAAGATGGGTGTTGTTGTGGTTGTATCTGCTGGTAATGAGGGGCCTGGACACTTCTCAGTGACTTCTCCAAGCTATATGCCAAGCGTTATTTCTGTGGGTGCATGCTATGAAACTGGTATACCAGCATTCTTTAGTAGTAGAGGTCCTGCACCATACTGGATGTGGCCTAAACCAGATGTTATGGCTCCAGGTGTTGCAGTGATATCCACATATGCAGGTTTTGATGGTAGGAAAACCACACTGTTTGGAAGTATATCTGAAGGTGTACATTACTGTGAGGGTTGGGGTACAAGTGCCTCTGCACCGGTGGTTAGTGGTGTTGTTGCATTATTGATTCAAGCTTTTAGAGGTGCAAGTCCAGAGGCTATTAAAGCTGCAATTGTTGGTGGAGCTAAGGATATGGGGTTCGATGAAACTGAGCAGGGGGCTGGAATCGTTGATGCCTATGCTGCTTATGAAATCTTAAATTCACATTTAACTAGTAAAACTGTGCTTGTTCAACCAAAGTATGAGCGTAACTTTATTCTACCACCAGATCCATGGCTTTTAAGGATTAAGGGTTGGTTGAGTGGTTCGAGAATTGCATTGCTTGTTAACGATTATAGTGATCTTTGGCGTTTGAACTCTTTATGCGATTTGTTGTGGAGTGAAGGTGCTGAATACTGTAAATTCTATGGTATTGAACTCTCTCAATTCTATAATTATACTGGGCGTTATCCAGATTATTTGAAGGACTTCGATCTGATTATAGCGTATAATCCAAGGTGGTTCGTCAATCTAACTGATCTAGTTTTCAATTACGATGTTTCACTTATGGTTATAGGAGACGATGACCTTGATTGTCTCAACAGTTATACAAGTGTGTTTGATGTTGGGTGGGTTCCATTTGCTGTTGGCGGTAGGTCTACTGAGATTTTGGATCATGATGCAACAACATATCCATACGATGTTTCGTCAATATACTTTGGTGGTGCAATGGCTAGTCTAAGGGTTGGTAGTGGAGTTACCATACTGGCTAGAGACCCTGTTTATCCAGCTATAGTTGCTTGGAGTCAAACCCCGAATACCACATCAACATACTCCTATGTAATAGGAAATGTCACTTTAAAAGGCCATACCTTTACTGTAAATATGACTTTAACAATGAATCAAACTAGTTACTATAGGGGTTCTGGGGTAAAGATTCTTGGTAGATTGATGAATGTTACTGGAAATAGCCCAATACCAGGTGCCACTATTCAACTTTCAGTTCAGGGTCCATCTCCCAAGTCTTTCCAGCTTGTAACCGATGAGGCTGGGTATTTTGGAGTTGAAGATGTCATTTGCCATGAAATGCTGTATGGCATGTATAGTCTCATAGCATCTTATGGTGGTATAGAGGTTTCTGTAGAGTTCAGTGTTATTACCCGTGGTAGATTTGTGGCAGTTTCCGATAATGATC
>JANZKA010000102.1 GCA_025060975.1 Candidatus Culexarchaeum nevadense | reverse complement strand
ATTACAGAAGGTTAAGAGGGCTGTGGAACTATTGGTGCAAGAAACACCAGTAATTAGCATAAGGGTTGTGATAATAGATGAAGTCCCACAAAAATTAATTATTAAAATTTAATTAGATGAACTCCTCCATCGTTATTTATCGGTTTCAGATTTACTTGCACTCTCAACTTCAGCTAGAAACCTCCTTATGGGTGTTATCAACTCTGAGAATTCCATTGGGAATATGAATTTTGTTGCTGGACTCTGACCTAAACTCTTAAGAGTTTCAAGGTACTGTAGGGCCATAGTCCTATAATCAAGTTTACTGGCAGCTTTGAATATTATTTCAAGTGCTTGAGCATACCCTTCAGCCCTCAATATGCTTGCCTGTCTATCACCCTCAGCTCTAAGTATTGCAGACTGTCTTTCACCTTCAGCAACCTTTATTGCAGATTCCCTTTTACCTTCAGCTTCAAGTATCATAGCCCTCTTAGTACGCTCAGCAGCCATCTGCTTTATCATAGCCTCCTGAACATCCCTAGGTGGGAGAATTTCACGTATCTCAACACTACTAACCTTAATCCCCCAACGCTCAGTAACCTCATCAAGTTTAACACGCAAAATACTGTTTATCTCCTCCCTCCTAGCCAGAACATCATCCAACATTATATCTCCAACTACAGCTCTAAGTATCGTGGTTGCCATACCCACAGCTGCACCCTCAAAATTCCTAACCTGTAATACTGACATTAATGGGTCTATAACCTTATAGTATATTAGGAAATCTATGTCTACTGGAGCGTTATCCTTAGTTATACATGTCTGCTTTGCAACTTCAAGATATCTCTCCCTTAAATCCACTATTACAGGTCTATCTATAAATGGTATTAGGAATACTATCCCTGGACCCTTAGCTCCAATACATCTACCAAGCCTAAATACCACTGCACGCTCATACTCCCTCACAACTCTAATAGCACTAGCAATTATGAAAACCAAAACTAGTAGTAATATGAGTATGGTTATTAGAGATGTCAACGTTATGGGAACTATTTGACTTAAAAACATCATATTCAACATAATAATCTTCAAATTATAGATTTGAATTCCTAACTTAATAATTTATATGCTTATCAACAGAATTGTTTTGTGATGCCATTGAATTTGAAAATTTTAACGGTAGCAAAGAGGTATTTGAGGTTGGATTTAAAGTACAAGTTTCAATTGGCAATGGATGCATTAGTAATTGCTGGAAACTTCATTGGATTCGGGATAATAGGCTTATTCCTCGAAGCTAGAGGAGGAGTTATGCCCGAAGGGTATACATTCGAGAAATTCATGCTGACAGGAACGTATCTATGGACCATGATGGCAAGGACATACGATGATTGTATAAGACTTTTGGGAGAAGAAGCAAGTAGGGGGACTATAATGCTATTAATTGAAAGCAACGTAACCATAACCCAAGCCCTGATAGGTAGAGCCATAGCATCAACGATCAAATATACTTTAATAACATCAGCATTTGGATTACCAGTCCTAAAATATATTGGGGCATTAAACCTAAGGATCGAGCAAACACCAATGCTGATGTTAGGCTATATATGTTCATGGCTATTCACATTGGGCTTATCCATGATAATGGTTGCAATGACACTAATATTCAAGAAGATAGGTATGGTGACGACGAGTGTAATGGAGATAGTTATGATGGCAATAGGATTCTACTTCCCAATAGAACTGCTCCCAAAACAGCTTTGGCCAATAACTGGAATTATACCATTCACCATTGGTATGCAGATATTCAGAGACATAATGATACTTGGATACCCAAGGGATAGTATAAATGCAGTTTATAGCAGTATAGGAATGGGAATTATGAAAATGGTTACTTCAACACTAGTATTCAGCATTATAGCAATAATGATACTGAGATACGCAATAATCAAAGCTGAAAAATGGGGGACGGTAGAGCAGTATTAGTGGAGGCGGTAAAAGTGAAGGCTCTAGAGTTTAGAGAAGTTTCAAAAACCTTTAAAAGTGGAGCATTAGGAAGGAGAGTTACAGCCATAAAGGATATATCATTCCAATTGGAGGAAGGGGAAGATCTAGCTGTAATAGGGCCAAGCCCTTCAGGTAAAACAACACTATTGAAACTCATTGCAGGCATATATAGACCTGATAAAGGGGAGATACTAATATTCGGCAAAAGTATAGTGAATAATTTAAGTTGGGCTAGGAAAAACACATACTACATTTCACAACAAATGCAATTGAACAAAAAACTAACAGTAAAGGAAGAGATAACATACTTCCAAGAATTATTCAAAAACCCAATTAGCAGAGAATGTGTGGAAATGCTTGAACTAGTGGGTTTAAGTGAAAGGGATTATGATAGAAGAATAGAGACATTATCAGAAACACAGATGACAATACTTAAAGTGGTTTTAGGGTTAATTAAGAAGCCTAAGATAATGCTAATGGATAATGTTCTCGGAGAAATCGATCAGAAGATAATTGAAGGCTTTACAGAAGTGTTAAACTCAATAGAAGGGTTAACGATGATAATTGTAGACAAAAACATAGATCTACTAAACAGGGTATGTGAAAAAGCAATGATATTAATTGATGGGAAACTGATGGATATTGGAAAGGTAAAGGATATACTTTCAGACTACCCATACAAGTATGATGTGGAAGTATCATGGAAACATGATGTTGACGAAAACAAAATAGCTAGCCTCGGATACCCATACCAGAAGATTGGAGGGATGGTTA
>JANZKA010000103.1 GCA_025060975.1 Candidatus Culexarchaeum nevadense | reverse complement strand
ATTCCCTACTCATTTGCTGTTCCATTAATAGTATCTTTTATTACATTTTCTATTATGGGTTGGGTTAATTCTATTGTTTATGTTTATCGTTTTGGTAATATTGGTTCTTTAAATGTTCAATTGGTAGGCTCCACATATGATTCTTCAAGTAATACCCACACATTTACATTTAAGATTGTTAATGATGGTATTGAAGCTCTTAAACTCATTGGTATAAGTGTTAATGGCTTATCAGTTGATAGTGTTTGTGGAGTTAAAGTTTTCAAGTATTCAAGTTTTGAGTATGATTTAGGTATGAAACCAAGTTGCACATCTCCAAACGATTCCACAACTATTATACTCGGGAAATCCACAATCTACATAGTTATATGTGTGCAGGGATTTAAACCTGGCATGGAGTTCACATTTACATTTTCCAAACTCAACTCAAACAGCATAATAAATTGTAAAGTCTCCATAAACTGATTTCATATTATTGATATGCTGAAAAGGCTAGAATGCTCATTTTAATCAGTTTTGTATCTAAATTTTTCAGTTCTTGGGTAGTTTCATAATCTTTCCCTTACAATTGATGCTTATAAATGATATCGTAATCCTAATTGCATTTAAACCTAAGGATATAGATTGTCATTTCTGCATTTTTAAAGAAGCCTTTCAGAATTTTTCAAATTGATCCATGAATTTTGAAATCTATGATGTTTTAATTTATTCGAGTTTTGATGGGTCTTTGATGAGTACTCCAGTTATTGCTAGTATTTCTTCTCTACACTCTAATATTTCCTTATCACCAGTAATGAACATATCAGTAATGTCTTTCCTCTTTAAAAGTGATGTGTAGGCTAAATGGATGAGGTCTAATGTTCTAAGTTTTAGTTTACGTGAGAGT
The DNA here is from genome assembly GCA_025060975.1 of Candidatus Culexarchaeum nevadense. Lineage (GTDB taxonomy): Archaea > Thermoproteota > Methanomethylicia > Culexarchaeales > Culexarchaeaceae > Culexarchaeum > Culexarchaeum nevadense. The sequence goes on along the minus strand of JANZKA010000103.1, from coordinate 1,880 downwards.
TTCATGGCAATATCGTATTCTATGGGGATCGTAGCTTTATAGCCAGCTATACTTCTTCTAGCTATTAATGGTATTGAGATTACGTTTAGTTTGCAATCTTTTATGATGAAATAAACTATTGAATTAATAGTTAAATTTTCAATGGGGGTATCGAGTTTTACTCTTGAAAGTACTGAATATAATTCCAGCACAGTTAATGGGGAAATGTAGAGTGTTATGTTTGGTTGTTTGAATAGTTTTCAGATGCTTCGTATAGAGGGTCTTTCGGTTTATAGCGAGCTATTATCACGTTTGTATCGATGTATGCTTAATAACCCCTACCCTCCTTCACTAGGTCTACAGCATTCTTATCACTAACTATTGTGAATGGATGCTTCCCCTCAATCCTCCTTCTAATTAGGAGGTTGATTTCTTCTTCTGAAATGCTTGTTTCCTCCTTCAGGATTTCCTCAGCTTCGATCTCTCTTGCTAAAAGTTCTTCTATTATGGATTTTAGTGTTGTCCCCCTTATGGCTGCAAGTATCTTAGCTTTTCTCCATAGTTCTTCATTTATTCTTAAACTTGTAATTTTATCCATACAATACTACACTACAATATTACTAGAAATATTTAAGTCTTTAATGCTTACCTACCTTTTATGTATCGTCACAGAGAGGTTTGGAAAACTGTTATATATTGTGTGTATTTATTCATTTATCGTGGTTTTAATGTTGGGGTTCAGTATTGTTTGTAGTGGTTGTGGTTCTGTTTATCCTGCTGATAAACCTATTAATGTTTGTTTTAAATGTGGTGGTGCTCTGCTTTATAAGTATGATTTTTCTAAAATTGGTTTTGGTAGGGATGTTTTTTCTGGTAGGTTTGATAGTTTTTGGAAGTATTTGGAGTTTACGCCTCTTAAGAGCTCCAGCGATATAGTTTCTCTTGGTGAGACTTTTACACCTATTGTTAAGCTTGAATCAGATCTTGCTTATGGTTTTCATAATGTCTTCTTTAAGGATGATGGTAGACTTCCCACGGGGACTTTTAAAGCTAGGGGTATGGCTCTCGCAGTTTCTGTTTTGAGGGGGTTGGGTGTTTCTAAATTTGCTATTCCAAGTGCTGGTAATGCTGCTGCAGCTTTATCAGCTTATGCTTCTAGAGCTGGTTTAGAGGTTTATGCTTTTATGCCTAGAGATGCACCTTTAAGTACTTTGAGGGAGTGTGTTTATATGGGTGCAAAGGTTTATTTGGTTGATGGATTGATCAATGATTGTGCATTGATTGTTTCTAGACTTAAGGATAAGTATGGTTGGTTTGATGTTTCCACTAATAAGCAGCCTTATAGGTTTGAGGGTTATAAGCTTATGGCTTATGAGATTTCTGAGCAGTTTGATTGGGATCCACCTGAAGCTATAATCTTCCCAACTGGTGGTGGTGAAGGTGTTATTGGGCTTTGGAAGGGGTTTAATGAGCTTATTGAGCTTGGATGGGTTGAGAGGGTTCCAAGGCTCATAGTAGCTCAATCTACTGGGTGTATGCCTCTAGTTAAAGCCTTCATGGATGGTGCTTCTGAGGTTTCTGAGGCTTGGCCTAATGCTAGTACAATTGCAGCTGGACTTAGAGTTCCAAAGCCTTACGCCAGCTACCTAATTTTGAGGGCTATTAGGGATAGTGGTGGTTTTGCATTGGCTGTAAGTGATGATGAGATAATTGATTCCATGAAGATTCTTGCTAGACGTGGATTTTTCATGTGTCCTGAAGCTGCTGCTTCTCATGCTGCTTTAAAGCATATTGTTGATGAAGAGCTCCTTGATTCTTCTGATAGGATTCTATTGTACTTTACTGGTAGTGGTTTGAAGTATCTTGATTTATATGATTTGGATCCATTAAAGCTTCCATTG
>JANZKA010000118.1 GCA_025060975.1 Candidatus Culexarchaeum nevadense | reverse complement strand
ATACTTTGATATTGCTACTGCATCTTTGAACATGCTTGTAGCTGCTTTGCATGCGAATTCTGTGTCTATGGCATCTACCCCTCTAACACCATCCCCCAAGTTTTCACCCAAATCCAGTACTTGTGCAACTTTTGATGCTATTGGTTTCACTGCATATGGGTTTGACTCTGTTCCTACGTAAATCTTTTTGATTTTCCATCCATGTAGTGCTGCTTGTATTAGTGCAAGTTTCCCTGCTTCCACGGCTGCTGTTATGGAGTCTTCATCTAGGAATGGTACTGATCTCTCCATACCCCCCTCCCTTATTCTGAATCTCGATGTGTATAGTGCGTATCCAACTATTCCAGGTTTCTCTGAAGGTTCTTTCGGCTCTTTTGGCTCGTATGGTATGTATGGGTAGTATTCATCTGCAAATGTGAAGGTGAGTGATGTTGTTGGCACTATTTCATGGGGTTCCGCTGCATACCTCCTTCTAAATCTGAAGACAACCTCCCTCCCCTCATACTCTTCTGGTTTGAATGGTGTGTTTTGTATGTGGTCTGTTAATCTTGCAGGTATTCTTATGTCTGCTTCTGGTATTCTAACTATTCCATAGATGTATGGTGAGAGTGTTTTGAATTTGTTTGTGGGGTCATCTATTAGTGTGCATACTTCTAGAACTCCTTTACTGTATAGGTAGCTTGTTTCCTCCATTTTTCCAACACTCTTCCTCCCACATTTTGGGCAGTAGTATCTTGGCTTGTAGTATCTTTTTCCACATATTGGGCATATGCTTCCACGTAGTCTATCTGATATGTAACTTACCCTCCTCTCTATGGGTTCTGAGCTCACCATTCCCACCTCTTGAAAATGTTTACATATGTTTTTGTTCCAAATCCTTCGTGTTCCATGTTTAATGCGTAATCTCCATCACTTATGGGTATCTGTCTATCTCCAGCTTTCCCCATTAATTGAAGGTATATTTCAATTATCTGTGCACCTCCAGTTGCTCCATAGGGGTTTCCATCAGCTTTCAGTCCACCATTGGTGTTAACATATATTTCCCCTTCATCAGCCTTATACGTGTACCTCTTGTTCTCCATGCTTTCAATTATAGTCTTCCAAGCAGTTCCTGGTTTATATACTCCAATATCCTCCAATGCCACTAACTCCATTAACGTTGATTGATCATATAGTTCCATTAACTTTATCTTTTCAATTCCCACTTTAGCTTCTTCCATAGCTTTCTTTGTAGCTATCCTAGTTGATTTGAATCCTACTAGATCTTCTCTTGAGGGGTATGATAGGTAGTCTGTGGCTATACCTCTCCCCACTATGCTAACCCCCTTTTTCACTCCAATCTCTTTTGCCTTTTCTTCGCTGGCAAGTATTATTGCTGTAGCTCCATCTGATATAGGTGCATAATCGTATAATCCGAGGATTTTCCCATTCCTAGCTTTTATAACTGTTTCCACGTCAACTTTTACCCTGTAGAATTGTGCATCTTGGTTTTTGGAACCATATTCATGGTTTTTGTGGGATATGTATGCTAGAGCCTTCATTAATCCTTCCACTTCAATTCCACTTAAACCATACTTCTTGATATACTCCTTTAGCATTAGTTCATGGTGTGCTTCCATGCTTCCACCAGCATAGTAGCTCCATGAATCCATAAGCATCATTATGTCATCTCTGATCTTGTCAAGTCTATCATTCATCTTTTCAATTCCCCCTACCAGTACTATTTTGTATCGGCCAGCTTCTATGGCGTTGCATGCATGATTTACAGCTGAACTAAATGATCTTGCTGTTTCCATGGGTACATGTAGATCTAGGATTTCTGATAGGAATCCTTCTTCTAAGCCTATCTTGTTTGTTAATTGTAGGAAGTAGTTTGATACCATTACTGCATCTAGATCTCTCCTCTCTATTCCAGCTGATTCTAAAGCTTTTAATCCAGCTTGCTCTATGAGTTCTTCGGGGTCTCTCTCGTAGTGTTCTCCGAAGGGTGTTCTTCCACATCCTATTATCACGACTCTATTCGACACTTGTCGATCACCATTACGTTTACAGTCGACTTGAATACATATAAAACCCATTTAATTTAAAAATCTGTTGGTGGCCGTTATAGGTGTGTTCAGAGTTATTGCGGAGTGTATGGGTTTAAAATTGAAGATCCCTAATGGATGCTGGTTCAGCCTATTTAATAGTCCATATCCATCTCACAGGTATTCTTCAGCTGTAGACTTGTATTATCCTGAAGGTGAAGGGCTTATGCCCATTGATGAAGGAGTTGTCTTGGAGATTGGGAAGTTTGAGTGTCCAGTTAAGAGGGCTGATGCATCCCCCTTCGATTACATAACATTGATAAAAGTTGATGAAGATATTGTTTTGAAAGTTCTTCATGTGAAGCCCAATGTGAAACCTGGTGAAAAGCTCTATTTAGGAGATCCTATTGGTAAGATGATAGTTTCAGGTTTCCTATCTCCATGGTCTAATGTTCACATGCACTTGGAGTTTAGGAGTTTATACGATCCATATAGGGCTTTGGGAGGGTTCAGAATTGATATCCGTGAAACTGTAAATCTCCTTTCAAAGCCAAATAAATTTGAAAACTCATTTATAGTTGAGGAGGTATGTAATGGCTTTATGTGGCTTAAGCCTGAAACAATTTTCGGGTTTCAATGTGGTTTAATGCTTATGGTTTATGATAAACCTTTTTGGGTTGATGGTGGAATACCACACTATAATTATGGTGCAATTCTCGGGTTTAATGGTTTGGGGATTGTACGCTATGTTGATGGGACACCTCTAGGTGAAATATACTTTCATACAAATCCATATTCGCTATTTAAACCTAAATGTAATGTTTATGTTGATGGTTTAATGGTTAAAGGGTTTGGAAGTTATA
>JANZKA010000112.1 GCA_025060975.1 Candidatus Culexarchaeum nevadense | reverse complement strand
TAATAGAACTGCTTAGTGATTGCTTAATGTCTATGGGGATTCCATTTAATCCCTCTGAATTTGTTTCTAGAGCCATTGAGAATATTAGGGGGATTGTTGGTGGGGAGATGGCTGTTGCAGCATGTTCTGGTGGTGTAGATAGTACTGTTGCAACCTACATTGCCAAAATGGCTTTAGATGATAGACTTAAAACAGTTTATATTGATGATGGATTTAGACGTGAAGGTGAAGTTGAAGAAACACTTAGAATTCTAGGAGATTTAGGATTAAACCCGATACTATTGGATAGGAAAAGTCTATTCTATAGAAATCTTAAGGGTGTTATCGATGCTGAGAGGAAGAGGAGGATATTCAGAGAAACATTCTACAATGTGATTGGCGATTTCATGAAATCTAATGGTATAAAGTTCTTAGTTCAGGGAACTATAGCTGCCGATATTGTTGAAACTAAGGGTGGAATAAAAACTCAACATAACGTTTTGGAGCAGATAGGTGTTGATTATGGTTTTAAAGTTATTGAACCCCTAAAGGAATTGTATAAACCTCAAGTTAGGGAAGTTGCCAGATACCTAGGCTTACCTAGAGAGATATCCGAGAAGATGCCATTTCCAGGTCCAGGGCTCCTGATAAGAGTTGTAGGTGAAGTCAATCCCAAGAGGATTGAAATTGTTAGAAAAGCCACTAAGATCGTTGAAGAAGAGCTTAGAGATGTAGATGCATTCCAGAAATTTGCAGTATTGCTTCCAGGTAGAGCTACTGGAATTAGGGGTGGTAAGAGGAAGTATGGTTACATGATTGCTATTAGAGTTGTGATTTCCGAGGATGCCATAACAGCGGATCCATTGGAGATCCCATTTAGTAAGCTTAGAAGTATTGCTGATAGAATAACTTCTGAGATCAATGATGTTGTTAGAGTATTATATGAATTGACACCCAAACCTCCATCAACCATAGAGTTTGAGTGAAATAAATTCAACAACCTTTATTTTCCACATTTAACTCTAGTATATTTGGTTATGAATTCCCATAGACCATTCATTGGTAGAATGAAGATTAAACGTTTTGGGAGAATTGGAGCTATTAGGGTGTTGAGAGTTGGTGGTAAGGTTAAGATTGAGAGTTAGTGTTGGAGAAAGAAGTTTAAATGTCGTTGCACTACTTAACAGTGGTTATGAAGCCCCATCACCACAGCTCTTAATTCCAATAAATCTAGCTAGACAACTGGGTTTATGGCCCCCTGAAAATGCATTTGAAGTTGAATATGAAACTGCTGGTGGATTATTGAAAGCTTGGCTATATCCGAGAATTGGGAAAGTTTGCATATTATATGATGGCAATTTATCTAAGGTGGTTGATGTGGATATAGTTGTATCGCCGATCACCACAGAACCTCTTATAAGTGATGCACTTGCTGAGGAGCTTGAAATAGCTGTGGAGTCTTTTGGTAGAGGGCTTTGGAGGTTTAGGTGGGAACCTAAGGAAAGTGTTAGGAAGAGCGAGAGAAGAGAGCTTTAATTGTATGGAATGGAAATTCAGACTTTAGCAACATATATGTGTTGGGAGTTCATTGTGAGGTATGGGGATTTACTTGGAACCAGAGTTTTATGTTAAACAAGTATTTTACTTCCATTATCGTGGGGAAATTAATACTGAGAGGGTTTTGAGTTTAGCGAGGGATAGGGCTCTTGAATTGGGTATTAGTAAAGTTATTGTAGCATCTGAAACTGGGAGAAGCGCCCTTAAAGCACTTAAAATCTTCAGAGGGACGAATGTGAAGTTAATTGTTGTAACACATTATCCAGCCAAAACTATAGGTCCTAAGGGTGATATTCCAATAGGACTCAACAGACCAGAATATGAACCTATTAAGAAATTTCTTGAGAAGCATGGGGTTATCGTGATTCAAGGGACTAGGCCATTTGCAGGTATTGATAGATCTCTGGGATGGAATAGTCCAGTGCCCGAAACCTTCATAGATAAGACTCTTGAAATCTTTGGTTCAGGAACTAAGATTGCAGTGGAAGCTACTCTCATGGCTACAGATGCTGGTGTCGTGGATGAGGGGGAGATTGTGGTGAGCCTTGGAGGAACTTATAAAGGTCTTGATACAGCTTTAGTTGTGAAATCATCGTATTCAATAAACTTCTTCGCACATTTTGAGGTGCTTGAGATAATAGCAAAACCATTGTATCCGGGGAAGAGACTTCCTGAATATGCTCAGGAATTGTGGAGGGGGAATATAGATCAATACTATGAGCCTATAGATTTAAAGGAATTCGAACTATAGGGGTACTAATAGTTATTTATGATCAGCCACACTTATATACTACAAAATTAACCTACTTTTACTTAAGAGGGGGGGCTTATAATATGTCAATAACTAGATTTCTTGAGGAAGCTAAGCTTTCACGCTTCCACTATACGCTTCTATTGCTATGTAGCCTCATATACTGTCTTACAGCTATGAACACTATGCTTATAGCTGCAGTTCTAGTTCCAATAATTAGTGAGTTTGGTTTAGAATCGAACCCCCTTATATCAGGGCTTCTTGTTAGTGCTGGTTATCTTGGGATGTTTTTTGGTGCATTGAGTTGTGGTATTCTTGCTGATAAGATTGGTAGGAGGAGGAGCTTGATAATAACTACATCCATGATGAGCTTATTTACAGCTTTAAATTCCATTGCCAGAGACCCATTGAGCATAGCAATTTTGAGGTTTATGGCTGGTATTGGTTTAGGTGGATCCCTACCTCAACCTGGTATATACATTTCAGAGTACATTCCATCGAAGTATAGGGGGAGATTCTTAGGCTTAGTGGAAACATCATGGGTTTATGGAGCTATACTCTCACTACTATTCCCATACCTTCTTCTCCCAAAATTTGGTTGGAGAAATACGTTCCTAGTCTCCTTAATACCATTATCATTGATTCCACCAATAATATTGTTTATCCCAGAATCTCTTAGATATCTTCAGTTTAAAGGTGAAATCAATACCGCCTTAAAT
>JANZKA010000114.1 GCA_025060975.1 Candidatus Culexarchaeum nevadense | reverse complement strand
CAACTGGAATGGAAATTCGTAGAACATTGACCAAACAATAGCGCATCCATTCCCGCTAAGAGGAGACGATCAACTAAGCCAACCACATCTAAACGCAAAAGGAAGCTATGGGTTTGAGTAAAACCTATAGAGGTAAGTTTTATATATTTAGCTTGTCAATTTTAATAGGAGAAAATTGAGAAAAGTAATTTTTCAAGTTCTAATATTGACATTCCTATTGGCGTTTATCACAATTCCCATATCGCCTGTATACGCTCAACCACAACAACCACAAGTCCGCCTCCTCATCATAGAACACTACGTATATGGCCACACCACCACTTTTCAAATAGCGTCTGAAGATAATTCAAATAGCACAGATCTAGAAAATCATTACAAGCTTCTAGGCTTCCATTGGCATACCACAGCAAAATTCTGGATAAATCCATCAAACAAGTATGGATTCTCCACAGAGGAAGTAGTTGCAGCGATAATTGCTGCAGCATACACATGGGATAGCCAAACATCTAAAGATGTTTTCCTATATATGGGAACGATATCTGGTAAAAAGGCACCTAAACCTGGAGTTTATGATGGATACAATGTGATAGGGTGGGGTAATTATAGACGAGGTGTTCTAGCAGTCACGTATATATGGTATACTGGAAACCAAATTTTAGAAACAGATACAATGTTAAATTCCCTATACCAATGGAGTCTGACAGGTGAAAAGGGAAAATTCGACGTTCAAAACATAATGACACATGAATTTGGACACTGGTGTGGCTTAGACGATCTCTACTCTGACGAAGACTATTGGTTAACAATGTATGGCTACGCATCCACCGGAGAAACTTAAAGAGAACACTTGGAATCGGAGATATAAATGGACTTATAGCTGTTTACGGACCGTAATCTAAAAAACACCCCATTTTTATCACAATGTCCCATACATGTGAGTTTTGTGGTAAGGAATTCAAGAGTATAGATGAATTAATAAAGCATATACGTGAAGAACATAAAGATAAAGTTAAACTGAGAAAATTTGAGCACCCGAAAAAGGGGGGTTTGAACATATGGGGAGGTATCTGCACTTCAGGTTAAACCCTCTTAACTCTCCAAGCAATCACCATACAATTTCATTTTTGTAGATATATGCGCTCTTCACAGCTTTCGGAATATGGTCTTATGTGATTATAGTTTCTTTCGAATTTTAGGTTTGGATTTAATTTTCGTAGAACGTATTTGCAAACTGGTTCTGAAATTATTTTGCATGATATTTTTGTGTCGATTTTTAGTATAAGTGAGAGTTTTAGAATTGGACATGGATTTTTAGCGCGGGTAATAAGCTCTCTATCATTAAGCTTGATAACTTCAATATCATCCTTCTTTAACCTTAGAAATTGTATGTAGAATAGGTTTAATACATCTTCCATAGATTCAACTCTTCTAGGTTTCAATGTCCAAAACCATCCGAGAAGGTAGAATGAGTATTTCGCGATGAGTAATATGAGCATTTTAGGTTTAGATATTCTAGACATCTCTAACATCTAAATTCAAAGATTAGTTCACATACAATTAACATTATTCTTTTAGGGGTTTGATAAGCCATTTCCACATTGGTATTAAATTTATTACGTTATTGTCTAGTTTAAGTTTATCTTCATAATCCCATGTAATTATTATTAGATTTCTACAATTCAATAATTCACCAATTTTAACTAGAGATTTAATTTCACCAGCATCAATTTCATCTCTACTGGAAGCATAGGTTACTTGTATTAGCTCCCTTACATCTAATCCACTTTTAACTATGAAATCCACTTCACCCCTCACATCTCTCCAATAATATATTTCAATGAGAGGATCATAATTCCTCTTCCTCAACAATTCTAGGAATACTGAATTCTCCATAAGCCTCCCCATATCCTCTGATAAACGGATAATCCTTGAAATACCAGTATCACAAACATAAATCTTCCTAGGCCAAGACCTCCTCTTATAAATACTCTCAGAAAACCTTTCAACAAAGAATATGTTTAGAGTTTCTTGAAGTTTATCCACGTAATCGTATAGTGTTGTATCTGAAACCCTCTTCCCAAAGTAATCTCTAATCTTCCTCAAACTAATTTCCCTAGAAAAGTTTTGAAATGAAAATTCGAATAGGAATCTTCCAAACTCAATACTCTTTATCCCATGCCTCTCAACAAAATCTCTATAGAAGATCTCATTAAAGTATTCTCTTAAAATCCTATCCTTATCAAGACTTAAAACAACCTCAGGATATGAACCATACAATAAGAATTCTTTGAGAAATCTAAGTATAACCCCCCTCCCCTCAAATGTATGTACATCCACAACTCCACCCTTAGCCTTCAAAAATTCTCTAAAACTAAATGGGAGGAGGATGTAACTCATAGTTCTCCCCCTCAATTCAGTTGAAATCTCCATGGGCAAAAGCTTTGAAGATGACCCTGTTATGAAAACCCTGTAACCCCTATCATGTAGAGATCTCACTAAAACACTCCAACCCCTCAAAACCTGAATTTCATCAAGTAAAATGGATTTCGGATTATACTTAAGCTCAGTAAAGATTTTAATTATGTTAAAGAAGTCTTCAACTTCAATGTTTCGAAAAGCTATATCTTCAAAGTTAACGTACATTGGATTACTCAACTTACCAATTAAAGAATAAAAATACCAAGTCTTACCAACCCTCCTAGGACCTATCACAGATACAACCTTACCAACTTCACCACATGATAAAACGTTAAGCTCCCTCTCAACACCCCTAAAAACTATCTCTCTAGAAAAGAAGTCTTCAATAAGTTCCCTTCTCATCATAATATCACTACAGTAGTAAAAATTATAAATTTTACTACTCAAACAGTAGAAATAACATATGAAAAATCCCCATATAGACCGTCGATAAAGAAATTGTGGCAAAACATTTGCCATCACGTACTTAGTTGAAGTTATGCAAAATCTCCGTAATGACAATAGAGTAATATCAGCATAACTTTATATGCAGTTCCCCCCTGCAAAA
>JANZKA010000109.1 GCA_025060975.1 Candidatus Culexarchaeum nevadense | reverse complement strand
TCTGGTATTAAAACACCATTGGGGCATGGTTGACAGTATCTACAACCACTACAATTTATGAAGCCCTTAACACGTATTATTTCCCTAGCCTTATCAAATAGAGCTAACTCCTCTGAGCTGAGGATGTTGGGGAGAGCATTCTCAGCATATCTAACATTCTCCACAACTTGCTGCATACTACTCATACCACTCAATGCCACAGAAACTTCCGGGTGATTCCAAACCCACATTAAAGCCCATTCCACAGGGCTACGTTTAACCTTAGCTTCATTAAAAACATTTATGACTTCAATTGGAGGTGAAGCAAGTAATCCACCAGCCAAAGGCTCCATTACAACTACAGCAATACCCTTAGAAGCAGCATACTTTAACCCTCTAATTCCAGCTTGATAATCCACATCTAAATAGTTGTATTGAATTTGACATAGAGTCCAATTATATGAATCTATAATCTCCTTGAATAAGTCGAAGGAATCATGAAAACTGAATCCAACATGCTTTATTTTACCACTATCTAGAGCATGTTCAATCCACTCAAAAACCCTAAGCTCCTTAAGCTTCTTCCACCTTTCCCTATTTAAGCCATGGAGTAAATAGAAGTCTACATAATCCATGTTCAATCGATTCAACTGTTCATCTAAAACTCTATCCATATCTGACTGCGAATTCACGAGGTAAATGGGCATCTTCGTAGCTACACGGACACGTCCATGATAACCATCTATAGCTTTACCCACTATGACTTCACTCTTACCACCATGATAACCATAAGCAGTATCAATATAATTTATCCCATGCTCAATCCCATACCTAATCATTTTTATTGCTTCATCTTCATCCACATTACTATAATCGTTACCAATAACTGGAAGCCTCATAGCTCCAAAACCAAGTACTGAAAATACCAATCCAAACTTCCAAAACGTCTATACTTCAAGTAATCCACCTATACCCAGTCAATATACCACTTTATACATAATATGCTTATAACTTTATAGTATATCTCGAATCCATCCCCCACTTGCCCAAAACCTTCCACGAACATTAACATTATATCCACATTTCGGACATTTAAGATCTTCAGTAACATTGTAAGCTAAAACTTGAAAGCCATATCTCTCAATTAATAATTGACCACACTGTGGACAGTAGGTGTTTTCAAGTCTAAGTTCAGGGGCATTACCAATATACACATGTTTTAACCCAGAATTGCGGGATATCTCATAAGCCTTCTTAAGCATATAACTTGGAGTTGAAGAACGATCATATAATTTGTAGTCTGGATGAAATCTGAGAATATGGAATGGAGTTTCAGAACCAAGATTCTCATCAATCCATCTGGCTAGATTTTCAAGATCCTTCTCCCACCCATCAATTCCAGGTATCAATAGATTGGTTACCTCAATGAAAACACCCTTCCTCTTCAATTCCAATAAGCAATCGAAAATTGGTTGAACATCAAAAACGCTGGATAAACTTCTATATGCTTCAGGGTTAGCTGAACATTTGAAATCCACAGTGGCAGCATCGAGATATGGGGCTATGGTATCCACAGCTTCAGGGGTCATGTAACCATTAGTTACAAATGTATTGAATAAACCCTTACTCTTAGCGATCTTAGCAGTATCATATGCGTATTCAAAGAATATTGTTGGCTCAGTATAAGTGTAACTTATACCTTGACAATCATTCCTCAAAGCTAACTCCACAATCTTTTCCGGAGGTAAATCTCTACCATAAATCTCCTCTTCCTGACTTATAACCCAATTATCACAGAATAGACATCTGAAATTGCATCCAATGGTAGCTATACTTAAGACGGATGCACCAGGATTAAAGTGGAATAAGGGTTTCTTTTCAATTGGATCACAAGCCACAGAGCAAATCTTAGAGTAAACGAGGGAGTATAGTTTTCCACCCACATTCCTTCGTACACGGCAGAAACCAGTTTTACCTTCGGGAATTACACATCTACGACCACACAAATTACACTTAACACTTCCACCACTCATAGATTCATATAACATTGCTTCCTTCATAGGAAATCCAAGTAATAGTATTGTGAAAAGCACAAATATAACCATTGCCCATAAAGCGTTGCAAAACCTTTATCTTATATGGTAATGTTAAGTTTCATACTGAATGAAGGATTACATAATACTTGGCATAGCGGTATTCAGCGTATCATGGGCTTCGATATTCGTAGTATTATCAAATGCACCTGGAATAGTGTGTGCATTCTGGAGAATGACACTATCATCAATATTAACACTATTAATCATGGTGGTGAGCGGTGAATACAAGTGGATATTCAAATTCAACCCTCTAATAGTGATTTCAGGATTAAGTCTAGCAATACATTTCACATTCTGGATGGAATCACTACGTATGATTCCAGTGGCTCTCAGCACAACAATAGTAAATCTCCACCCAATATTCTCATCAATTATAGGCAAATTCATGGGTGAAAGGATTAGTGGAAAGAGGTTAACAGGGATATTTACCTCAATAATTGGATCCACAATAATGGTTACCGGAGTAAGGGGGTTAAACATAAGTGAAATTAGTTTTCCAGGGGTAATCTACGCGTTGATAGGTGCAGCATCATTCTCAATATACTTATCAGCTAATAAATCGCTTAGAAAAGAAATGAGTACACAAGCTCTGACCACATTTGTTTATGGGATAGGTGGAATAGTTACATTGACATATATATTGGCAAACAACATAAACTTCACATCATACACCATAAACACATGGATATACATTACTCTACTAACCATAATACCAATGCTCATGGGACATACACTACTAAACTACCTACTTAGAAGCCTTGGACTTATAACTGTAGCCACATCAACATTAGGAGAACCCATAATATCAACCATACTTGCATACATAGTTTTAGGTCAAACCATCGATAATATCAAGATACTAAGCATGATAGTCACATTAATAGGAATATATCTAGCCATATCACAATAGCAGATAACTGAAAAGCATGTTACACGCTATTAAGCAAGGCATGAGATAACGTAGATAACATGAAAGGATTAAAACCAGTATCATCGATTATTTCAATTCCCTTCAAACTCAATTTATATTTAA
>JANZKA010000117.1 GCA_025060975.1 Candidatus Culexarchaeum nevadense | reverse complement strand
TTGATCCACTGTGATGTATGATTTTCCTACTATAGAAGTCTTCTATTACTCCCCAACCATAACCATACCCCTCTCTACCATAATATGTTCTAGGTCTCTCTATGTGGATTTTCTGCATTTCCATTATACTTTCCTTGCTTGCCAGTTTTACTCCATCAAATTCTCCGTAATTCATTGATGCTATTATGTAGTTTGAGAATTCATTTACTGAGCTTACAAGTCCCCCTGCAGCATGTATGAGTTTATCGAAGGGCATTTTAACCTTTCTTGGGTTTCCATCTTTATCCTTCCAGTATGGGGTCATTTTATCAGATTCCTTTTCGAATTCCTCCTTTAGGAATGTGCTTCTAAACATTTTTAATGGTTCCAGTATCTTCTTCTTTATGTATTGATGGTATTCTAGTCCACTTACCCTTTCAATTATGTCTCCTAGAATTGTGTATCCAGCATTTAGGTAGAAGTATCTTTCTCCAGGTTTTGCTACAATTTCCCCTTCTGCAGCGTTAACGTATCTGTAGAAGTCTTCCATGCTACTTAATGGTGTGTAATCTTCTCTAATTCCTGTAGCTTTCCTCAAACTTATTACTGCAGTGTTTAGTGATGGTATTCCTGAGGAGTGTGAGAGTAGGTGGTGTATTCTTATTGGATTTTCTTTGAATCCAATTTTTAGTGGTACATACTTCTCTACAGGGTCTTCTAGGTTTATCTTCCCCTCTTCAGCTAATTGCATTATTGCCAGTGCAGTCATGGATTTTGTGCATGATCCAACTCCGTATAATGTGTTTGGGGTTGCTGGTGCGTTACTCTCTAGGTCTCTTGCTCCAAAAGCTTCCATGTATGCTTTTTCTCCATTGATTATTATTGATATGCTTAAACCGGGTGTTTTACTTGTTTTCATGAGTTTTGGAGTTTCGCTTTCAATAAATGCTTTTAACTTTTCAAGTTTCATGTTTATAATTGTTTTTTGTGGGTTTATTTATATGTGTTGTATTGGTAACCTTTTTAAATTAATATTTATACATGTAAATATTGGTGAACGTTCCCTTGACTCTAGACTACTATACTGCTTGTATACCGTACAGTTTGACTAATCTTGCTTCACAACTTAAGTCTCCAACTCTAGTTAGAATTGACATAAACATACCTGTGGTGGATGGTAGGATAATGGAGGATAATATGAGGATAATTGCTTATGCTCATATACTTGAACTCCTCTCTGAGTATGCTGGTTTAGTTGTTGTGGCACATCAAGGTAGACCTGGAGATGAGGATTTCATACCATTGAAGCAGCATTGGGTTGCTTTGAGGAAGCTTTTACCATCAAAGATAGATATAGACTTCATCCCTAAGGATAAGGTTTTCACTGAGGAAACTAAGTCTAGGATTATGGATCTTAGGGAACGTGAAATACTATTACTAGATAATATTAGGATGTTTGAAGAGGAGCAGAAGTGGAATCCTGAGAAATCTCAATTCATAAAGTTCTTTAAGGGGGTTATAAAGAGCTGTGTTAATGATGCTATACCAGTTTGGCATAGAGCTCATACTAGTGTTATGGCTCTCCCCTACATTGCTAGAACTTGGGTTGGTCTTAGATCGATGTATGAGCTTAAAGCTTTAAGTGAAGTTATGAGAAACGCTAAGGATTGCGCTATAATTATGGGTGGAGCAAAACTTCAGAAGATACAGTATCTCACATCTATACTATCAAGGATGGAAGGGTTTACTGGAGGTCTTCCAGGTCAACTTGTAGCTAGAGTTAAGGGTTACGATTTAGGTCCTAGAAATAATTCCTTCCTTGAATCAAAGATGTCTAGGGAGGATTTTGAAGCTGCTAAGATTTTGGCTGAGAAATTTAATGTTGCTCATCCAGTGGATTTCGTAGTTCTAGATAATGGTGAAATAAGGGAGGTTCACATAGAGGATATGAGTAAATGTAATGGTATAATAATGGATATTGGAAGTGAAACTGTGGAGGTATATGCTAGGAGGCTTCAAGAGAAGGTTTATAGGATTAGAGCTGGACCTTTAGGGGTTTATGAGAAGGGGTTCTCTAATGGTGTTGAACTTACAAAGCTTATTGCAGGTTTAGGCTTAATATTCCTTGGTGGAGATACTACTGCTGAGATCGTTAAGTATGGGTTGGATAGGATAATACTGAGTACTGGTGGAATGCTTTGTATTAGTGGTGGAGCATTTATACATGGACTTGCAGGTGAAAACTATCCATCTGTGGATTTAATTCTTAAGCAAAATAAACTTTGATTTCCGTGAGGGTAAAATATTTTTTATATCCCCTCTTTAAACTTCCTGTATGTATGGTAGTCTAGGTATACTAGGTATGGATTGCTGCTCTGCCATTCAGTATTGAATTTCTCAGTTCTCTTACGTTTCTCAACTATTTTTGGGGTTACTGTTATTAGGTATGCATCGCTACCAGCTCCTGATCCAAAGCTTGTTAAGAGGATTTTCTCGTATGGTTTAGCTATATCTAGAATTGCAGCTAATCCCGCTGGGCTTGACCCAGAATATAGGTTTCCAAATTTCGTTACTTTTAGTGATGGTATGCATTGTTCTTCTCTGAATCCAAGTCTCCTGGCAACTCTTAATGGGAATTTCGCGTTTGGCTGGTGTGGGATGAAGTAGTTTATGTCTTTTGGTGTTAAGTTCATTTTATCCATAAGCTTCTTTGAAGCTTTGATTATATGTTTAAAGTATGCTGGTTCCCCTGTGAATCTCCCTCCATGTAGTGGGTATTTTTGTCCATCCCTCCTCCAGAAGTCTGGTGTATCTGAGGTTACTGAGTACCATCCTTCTATTTCAGCTATTACATCCATGTTCCCTATTATGTATGCTGCTGCGCCATAACCTACGAAGTAGTCTAATTCTCCTCCAGGTTGATCTCTTGGAGCTGCTTGTGAGTTGTCGGTTCCTATAACCATTGTGAAGTATTCCTCCCCCATTTCCGCCATATACTTTGATATTGCTACTGCATCTTTGAACATGCTTGTAGCTGCTTTGCATGCGAATTCTGTGTCTATGGCATCTACCCCTCTAACACCATCCCCCAAGTTTTCACCCAAATCCAGTACTTGTGCGACTTTTGATGCTATTGG
>JANZKA010000111.1 GCA_025060975.1 Candidatus Culexarchaeum nevadense | reverse complement strand
CAAGGGAAACTTTAAGTGGATCCAACTCCCTACCATCGGGAGTCAATATCAAATATCTACGAATACTCAAGATGACATCTCCTAGCAAAATAGAATACTTTAAGTAATTTTTAAACTTTTACTATTAATCAGCGATCAAAATGAAACCATTAGTGGGTATAACTGCATCACATGATTGGAATAGGGGAACATACATTATGGGGGAAGCATATGTTAAATCAGTGGAAATCGCTGGGGGAATACCAATAATAATACCCGAAACAATAAATATAAACCCAGAGGAAATTCTAGATAGAGTAGATGCAATAATACTTAGTGGAGGACCAGACATAGATCCATACCTATATGGTGAACCCCCAATACCAAAAATGGGTTCAATAAACCCACTCAGAGACAAATTCGAAATAGAATTAGCTAGAAAAACTGTAGAGAAGGGGAAACCCCTACTAGCAATATGTAGAGGAATACAAGTCTTAAACGTCGCCTTCAATGGAACATTATATCAAGACATAAACACACAAATACCAAAATCAATTAGACATGCATGGCACACAGCAACTGGAACAGAGGTTCCACCAAACTACCCAACACACATAGTCAAAGTTAAAATAGGATCAAAACTCCACAAAATATTCAACAAAGAAGTTTTAAAAGTAAACAGCTTCCACCACCAAGCAGTAAAAGATGTTGGATTAGAATTCGAAGCTACAGCATGGGCTGACGATGGAGTAATAGAAGCAATAGAGTATAAGGGAGATCAATTCATAATTGGAGTACAATGGCACCCAGAACATATGTGGGATAGCGAAATGATCAAACTATTCCAGAAACTCATAGAAGCAGCCAAAAATAATTAACAAACACACCTCATTTTTACCCACAAAAAACCAGGAGGCTACTATCCAAAACATTCCAAGAACAACACATACAATTTACATAAATACCACTAGAAGAATAAAGGGGGATCATATGAAACATTTAATAAACATATAATGACAATATAACATTAATTGGTGAAAATTTGTGGTTTTGATAATAAGTAGAGAGGACATCGAGAAAATATTGACAATGGAGGAAACCATAAATGAAATGGAAATGGCATTTAAAAATCTCTCACTGGGAAAAGTGATAATGCCCGTTAGAAGCAACATACCACTAAAGAAGTACAATGGAATAATATACTATATGCCAGCATACATAGAGGAGAACGATGCATTAGCAGTAAAAGTGGTATCAGTACACTCAGAAAACTATAAATACAATTTACCAACAACACAGGCAACAATACTATTAAATGAGGCAAAAACTGGAAGGCTACTAGCAATAATGGAGGGAGGATACATAACGGCCATGAGAACTGGAGCCGCAAGTGGAGTTGCAACAAAATACCTAGCCAAAAAGAATGCAAAAACTGCAGGGATATTTGGAGCTGGAATACAAGCTAGAACACAACTATGGGCATTAACAAAAGTTAGAGATATAGAAAGGGCATATGTATACGACGTGAAAAAAGA
This sequence comes from Candidatus Culexarchaeum nevadense, assembly GCA_025060975.1. Lineage (GTDB taxonomy): Archaea > Thermoproteota > Methanomethylicia > Culexarchaeales > Culexarchaeaceae > Culexarchaeum > Culexarchaeum nevadense. The sequence goes on along the minus strand of JANZKA010000111.1, from coordinate 1,607 downwards.
TGTTATGGAGAAGTATGCAGAGGAAATGTCAAAGAAGCTTGGAATAGATGTAAAACCAGTTACAGACCCAAAAAAGCTCGTGGAGGAAAGTGAAATAATATGTACAGCCACAACATCAAAAACACCAGTATTCAATGGGGAATGGCTTGTGGAAGGCACACACATTAATGGAATTGGAGCCCACACACCAGATGCAAGAGAACTGGATACAATCACGATAAAGAGGAGCAAAATAGTTGTAGATTCATATGAAGCATGTCTAAAGGAGGCAGGAGAACTAATAATACCAATAAATGAAGGGGAGATAACAAAAGAGAAAATATATGCAGAGCTAGGGGAAATAATAGCTGGACTAAAGAGTGGAAGAATAAACGATGAAGAAATAACATTATTCAAATCAGTTGGATTAGCAGTACAAGACGCAGCAACAGCATTAAAAGTTTATGAAAAAGCATTGGAGAACAGGATTGGAAAAGAAGTAAAACTTTAAAAACAACAATTAAAAATTTTTATTTTTTAAGATTAATTAAAAGCATACGATTAACCAGAATCTCTTTGAAGAATATTTGCTACAGCAGAGCCAGCTAATATTAGGAGTTCAAAGAACTTGTATGCTGAAGCCATGCTATCACATGTGAATTTAACAGTTAACCCGTCAATCCTCTTAACATTTGGGGCTAAGGAAGCAACATCAGCAAAATGACTAGCAATAAACGTAATCTCAAATTCCACTGGGAGATCCACTTTTAAAGGATTAACAGCACCACTCTTAAACTTCTCAACGGAACGCCTAACAGCAGATCTCAATTCACCTTCAATTCTAGACATACTCTGACTCCTAGCAGAAACACGACTAAGGGAATGCTTTAAAACAACTGATTCAACCCATGGTGCAAACCTCTTCACATCCTCCTCAATAAGCTTAGCCTCTCCAGCCACAAGTATAACTGGAACATTATGTTCACCCAAAACATATGCATTTAATAGAAATTCACTGGCAGGTATACCATTAACTTTAACCTCCCTAATAGTTCCACCACTATAAGTGTGATCGAAAGTTGATAGTGGAGTCCCATACTTTGCATGATAACCCAAAAACAAAGCAGCATCACAACCTTCAAAACCTGCAATCATACTTAAAGGTCTCGGGAACCCCCTAACGATCTCCACATAATCTGGAATATTTTCAACATTCAAGTTCACCATAGGACCATGACTATCAGCCACAACCACACCACTAAACCCACACTTATAAAGCTCTTCACAAACAATATTCGTAACCCTCGTGGCTATGTCTCTAGCCTCCTTATACAGTGTGCCTCTAAGGCTAAGTTGTGCTGGCGTAACTATATATGGCATACCCTCTAAATCCACAGAAACAAATGCCTTCAAAATACCACCAAAAAATTGTGTTGTATAATGTGTATTTAATACTTACCTAAGAAAGAGTATTGAAGTATTTATTTTGGCTCAAAAGTTGAGCAGTTGTAGCTGTCTCTGCCAATCTTCATGAACTTCCACTTTCCATTGAAGTGCCCCTTGCTGCACTTCACGAATACATTGTTTGGCGAAAGTTCGCTGCGATTCACCTCTGCATGTTTACAATT
>JANZKA010000110.1 GCA_025060975.1 Candidatus Culexarchaeum nevadense | reverse complement strand
TGGGTAATGAGAGGATTGTGGAGCTAGATGATAATGCTACATTAAATGATTTGATTAAATTGATTTCACGTGAACTGGAAGATGTGAAAACTAAGGGTTTAATATATGTAAACTATAGATTTCCAGAAGAAGGGCAGCTCTTAAATGATGGTGATGTAGTACTGATAATGCCACTATATGCAGGAGGATGAGCAGCTTAGTATTGAACGCTTTTATAAGAGACCAACTGTTTTACCGTTGGTCTTTATCTTTGAATTCATGGAGTGTCACTGGCGTTTTTTGTTGGGTTGGTTTTGGTTTTCTAATGCTCTGTGGGCGATTTATGGTTAGTTGAAATATATTTCCATTAATATATTTGCATGCTTTGGTGGGTTAAACCATTTACTTTTTAATAGAAACCAGTATGTTAACATATCTTTCTAATCCAACAAGAGAATTGTTTATGTAGTATCGAATTATGAAATCCTGTTTAACTGTACCAGCTTCAGATGATATCCAATAATTGCCGGTTAAACTAATTTCCATAACATTTTCATTAATAAGTATTATTTCTTCCCTACTATACTCTATTTTAGCGCAGAAATACGTTTTCCCATCTTCTGCAATGATGTTTTCGAAGCTATTCACATAACTTCTCTCAATTATTTCGCCAAGATATCTTGTTCCCTCAATTATTAAGGTGAAATTAGTTTTATGACTCCAACTTTTACCTCTAGTTAATGGGTATGGGAGTTCAGGTATTGGCTTTTCGTATATGCATTCCCTACCATCTGAAACCCACCTCTCCAAAGCATCATCTTCAGTAAGGTAATAATGGGTTGTCTGATTTTCTCTCTCAATAATTATCTCTCTTCTGCTTATCTTAATCCACCTGAATACGTATTCCTTCCCATCAATCCACTCTTTAAAAATCTTCTCGGTTCCCACCGGTAAATCTGGTTTAGTGATCTCTTCTTTCACTACACCTCCTTCTTTCCCAGGGATTTGAATGCTTACATTTGCCATGAGGGAGGCAATGTTAATTATGAGTTTATAGTTGTCTTCAACGTAACAGTATGGTTCCATTAAAAATGTTAAGTCTCCAATGGCTATTACAGTTCCGCTTCCTTTCTTAACAGCGATTATGACAGCGTACTCATCTGCTCTCTCTGCAACTGAAGAATATGTTTCATTTGACGTCCATGCAATACCTTTATGAACAGGGTGTATGCCTGTGGCTGTGAAGAAAACTAATGAGTTTAAATTCCAAGTTAATGTGTGATTGCCAAATTTTCTAACATAAATGTTTCTATATATTCCAAAACATTCCTTTTCATTGTAGAGGTATCCTTTAGCAAAGGACAATCCAAATCTTATGGCTAAGGAATTTATTGGAGTAAGTATTTCATATTTAAGCCCTTCCATCCCTATATATTCCCATGATGGATCGAAGAATAGGAAGAGCAAGCCCCCCTCCCTCACATATTTTTCAATTGTATTCACTTCCTCGGTTGAGTAGGGTTTTGTTGGAGAAGCCACTATAAGCGCTGATGCTTTCTCCAGCTTGGAATATAGGTCGCTCCATGAATATGCGAAGCTTACACTTGCATTCATCTTCGCTAACTCAAATATTAATTTGTCCAGCACCCACCAAGATACTTTATTTCCATGTGAAATGTCAACTATGACATTCCCCTCACTGGTGGATATTGTAGAATTAAACTCTGCTGGAGAGGTGGAGTGGGAGGATGAGATTATGGCTTCCGGTGGTAGATATATATAGTGTATGGCAGGCGGTGGATGGAGAATGTTTAAGATATCCATAGTTAACATAGTAATATTTGTTAAGGGGTAGCCACTAAATTCTGATTGAAAAGTTGATTCTTGCATAGTCTTTGGCTTAATCTCAACAACATCATATCTTGCTAGATTGGCCATTTTAGCAGCCTTTTCCACGGCATTTTGGAAGGAGCCAATTTCATCAATTAATCCGAGTTCTAAAGCTTCTATTCCAAGATATATTAATGCTCTTTTAAGATGATCCCGTGGGATCTTCAATTTATTACCTCGATTCTTTTCAATAGCGGAAAGGAAATTGTCTAATGCTCTGCTTAAGTTGAATGGGAAGAGGAGGCTCGAGAAGCCAGTCCACTTATATGCACCAGTTTCTATGTAAATTTCTGAGGGTATTAGTATAGGGGGTATGGAGGCTTTCAAACCCACATTTCCCACCATGGATGTTGGATGTGCAAATATGTAGCTGGCGGCGACAGCAATATAGTAGCCTCCTGAAAGGGCTGAAATTATTGAAGCAACCAAAGGCTTTCTTTCTTTAAGCATCATAAGATCAAGGTAAATTTGCTCAATATAATCTGCATAACCTCCACCGGAATCAATAATTATAACAACGGCCTTAATGCTATCATTGGAAATAGCTTGATTTATAACATCAACATAGCGCCTCAAAACACTAGGCTCTTCTATATAACCCTCAATTCTTATAACACCCACAAGATCTCTCTTAGGGTATACTGGGCTGATCTCAAGATAAATTATGTAGCCGACCAATGAAATGAGAACAATGCTAAGTAATGCTATAGCTATAACTCTTCTCCCATAAATAAATTTAAGTAATTTAAACATACATTCAACCTTAATACAATAGTAGTTGTAATACTCTTTTAAATATTATCTTAAAATCTTAAACTAATTAAACTTATAAAAAGGAGAATGCAAAAGTCATTTGTGATTGCTGTATGAAGTAAGTTTACATAAGCCCCTCTAAATTCTTACTTTGACTTTTTATATTGCTTTTATAAGTGTCATCGGGGAGCTAGGGCGCTATGAACTTTGCCATAAAAGCTTATGCTTGAATACATCAAATGGTGGGAGCTCTTTAGATGAAGCAGATATTTGAGAAGTGCAGAGGGTCAACGTGTAGCTGATCAACATTAATTAAGTAATGAACGATTAGCGCAGCATTATTGTAAGCCTTCGTCTTTATAACATTATTTTTATAATTGTTTTCACCAATTCTTAATCGAGGTTATGGGGGATTATCAGCGTTTTTTAACTCCAGGTTTTAAGCCTTTTGACCCCCTTAAACTTGCGAAGGAGACTGAGAATATTGTTACTAGATGGGGGGAGGAGGG
>JANZKA010000100.1 GCA_025060975.1 Candidatus Culexarchaeum nevadense | reverse complement strand
GCTCCAGCTAGGAGACATATTATACATGTTAAGGTTTCCCATAATGGTCCTCTAATCTCCTTTGGACCCCAGTATGGATCCATGGTCATCCAAGCTTCCCTAGCACCCCAAGCGTTTGAAGCTCCAACATTAAATGGATGTTGTAGTTCTACGTCTCCAATTAAAGCTGCTAGTCTAGCTCTCTCCATAGCTGTGAATCCATATTCAGTTCCGTAACCTATACCTCCAATGTTTAGATCCAGTATTATCCTGTCTTTTTGAATCCAATCGTAAACTTTCCTATTTATCTCCCTAGCTTTATCTAGATCCATTGGTGAGAAGTCTATTACTATGGTATCCTTCTTCGATATATATTCACATATATCCTCAAGTTTCATATCCAAATTTAAACTATTCAGCACTACTCTTTCCCCTTCAGTTACATCTGAAATCTTCTTAAATACTTCAACATCCTTTATGGGATTTCCACTTCCACCAATTACTATTGGAACTTTTACTTGTTGCATTATTTCTTCAACTAGTTTGGCTGATTCTTGTGGGCTTGTATCTTTTATGGTTGGATCTGTGCTGATTAAGTGGATATTTATAGCTTCAGCTCCGAATTTTTCAACCCATATCCTAGCCCATTCAACTGGATTGTCTAGGGCGTCTCCGAATACTTGTCTAACAGCTCTTGGTAATGATATCCTCATATCAAATACGTCTCCACCAAAACGTGGTGGGTTTGTTTGGGCTATTCCAGTTAGATAGTAGTATGGTGGTAGTGTGTGTCCCCCCAATAATATTACCCTATCTCTTGATCCACCTTCACTTTTAGTTGCCCCCATTTTCACTTCTATAACTCTCCCCGGAAATGATATTTTGGGTTCTTCGAAAGTTAATTTCGAAATTTCAACAACCTTCTTTTTAACAACTTCTACTGCTGGTTTTAGAGCTCTCCTAACCATTGGTTGAAGGGTTACATGTAATTCTTCTGCTTCAATTTCAACGTCATGTAATTCAACTATACCTTTATTTATAGCTTCCATTATGTTTGATAGTAATTCGCTTATAACTTTGCTACCCAATTCCTCCAGTTTCTTCTCCTTATCATTCACGATGATCACTTCCTTTCCTCGATTCTCTTTATCACGATCTTTTCAGCTCTAATTTTAACATTCTTTAGTATGAAGCTTATACCACCCATACTGATTGGTATTTCAGGTATTGATATTACTTCTTCAACCTTCTCTTCTTCTTTGGGTGTAACGGTTACTGGTTTTTCAACAACCTTCTCCACAGCTGGCTTTTCAGTTATCTTGATTGCAAGTGGATGTTTCCTTTCAATTAGGAACTTCTTCAAATCCTCAATTGTCTTTGCCTCCTTTTCCGTTGCTATTTTGTCACGTAATTCTTGTGGAATTGCATCTAACAATTTCTCCTTTAATTCTGATGACATCCATACAATTCTATTCCATCCACCATCAGCTTGTAGGAACTTCTTTGATCTCATGTATAATACTCCAAGTCCATAGAATCCTGGTATCTGTTTTCCTCCACCAGCTGAATCAGCTATATCTCCAAATTTAAGTCCAACAGGGGTTACGCCAGCATACCCTCTTTGAACTATTCCTAGTCCATCGACTTCTGGTACATAGAATGTTACGCATTCAAAGCATCCACATGATGTATGTGGATAATCGAAGGCTGAATATAATGTTACCCTCTGTATTGATCCTCCTGAAAACTTTTTAACAGCTTCATTGGCTCCCTCCCACTCTCCTCTTATTGGGTCTAGCAGTTTACCCTTTTGGATTGGGGCTATAGGTCCTTTTGGATCTATCTTTGCAGCCACCATGGCATCTATCCATGTTATTGCACCGCAATTTGCTGATCTTTCTGGTGTTATGATGCATACGTGTGTTGGTGCGAAAGATTGGCATAGTCTACATGAGTAGAATAAGTCTACATCTTCATCTCTCAATCCAAATATCCTTGCATCTCTAGCTTCATATACTTTCAATGCTTGTTCAAACAGTTTTCCAACAATTTCTTCATTGGTTATAAATGTTATTTGCAGTTTCTCTATTATTGGGAATGCGGATTTGAATAGCCTGTATAATACTGTGCCTACGTATTTAAATGATGTTAACCCCTTACTATATGATTTATCTGCAACTCTAAGCCATATATCGTATCTCTGATTTAAATGCATGAATCCTTGTATGTAATTGCAAAATTCATGAATCCTCCTCTCTATTACACCTTCAGCGTTTAAGTCCAATTTCCCCCCATAAACTTCCAGTATTATTGCGAGGGGGTATGTTCCTCCACGTTTCAATTCATTTATATCTTCACCTACAATTATCACCTTTCCATCATCAACTTCTTCAGGATTTGCCCTTATTCTAACAAGTTCAAATTTATGTTTTAATTTTGGTCCACCAAATTCCACGAACATGTTTTCTCTTCTAACCCTTTGCCCTTCATATTGTGGTCCAACGTCTACTGGTATATCTAGGAACATCCCCTTTTCCGGTGCTGGTGGTATATTGTAAACCTTTACCGGTATGTTTTCTGGAACTTGAATCGGATTTAATATGTTTATCGTTAAGCCCATACATTTCGCCTCTATGAAGCCATAATTATGTGTTAAAAATAGATTTTAAAGTTTATGTAGGTTTAGTCTAGCTTTTAAGTTCTTCCTCCAATTGGCATAGGTTTTTGTACCATATGGAGAGTGGTAGTAGTGGGAATGTCCATCTGGCATTTGGTTGTGGATATGGGTCTATTGACATTGTATTTAGGTTTTTGTATGCGTAGTGTTTTAAGTAGTTTAATAGTAGCCAGCCATAGTAGTAGTGGAATCCAATGAATATTGCTAGATCATTATTAGAATTATTTGACGATAGTTTTTGAACTACTTCTAGTGGGAATGCTATTACATAGTTTTTAAATCCCCTTGAATCAAGTGTTCTTACACTCTTGCTATCTGAGACTATCATTTCAGCTTTTATACTGTTGGATATGTTTATTAGATTGCCTAACACATCTCCATTAACTAATTCACTTAATCTATGTATCTCTGGACCTATCATTATTAGTGGCTTTTTATGTTGTTTAATTATACTTGCCAGTTTCTTGATATCTGGTATTACAGTTGCTTTTATTGGTCCTG
>JANZKA010000099.1 GCA_025060975.1 Candidatus Culexarchaeum nevadense | reverse complement strand
TCCCCTACACATCCATCTAGCCTATGTTGGGCTTGGATCTAAGTGGAATCCTCAAAATTTAAATGTCAAACATTATTGTTTAAATATGAGTTAAATGGGTGGGAAGAATCCAAGCAATTTTGGGAACCCCTTCTGTTTGGCATGTCCATTCCATAGGTATGGTAAATGTCCATTCCAAAAGCTTCATAAGAAGAATTAAACTGTAAATACATTTATCCCTATCCCTCTAATGATGTGAATGTTTAGATGTCTATGCTACTCAGGAATAATGGTATGTCTTCCATTGTTAAGATTAGAATTTTATCTAGATGCTTTGGCTTCCTCCAACTTCTAGGGCTCGTCTTCACTTCAATTCCAATTTGTTTTCCATTTAATTTAATTATTAAGTCAACTTCACTTTTATTCTTCCAGTAAAATGTTTCATATTTTCTCGTTAGATGTGATGCTACTATGGATTCTAGGAGTGAAGGTTTATTTACCTCTGTTTTCACGTATTCGCAGATTGTTGTGTAGAGGAATGGATCTATTATGTAAATCTTCTTATTCTTCCTGAATAGGATTTTTGAATCTTGTGAGAGGAAGTTTATGATTTCAGTGACGAATAGGTTTTTTAAATTTTCAACGTAGGCTTGTGCTGTGTGGGGCGAGGCGATCGAGGTTTCCTTCGATATATTTAACCAGCTTATTGGATTGCATTGGGAATTCACTATGTAAGCTAAAACTTCTTTCATGTAACTTTCATTCCTTCCAAGCTTCCTGAAATCATTCTTTAACCAGTCTATGTAGATCTTCCTGGTTTCAAATGATATTCTCCCTCTTGAGAAGAATTCTATTATTGGTGGTGGGAATCCACCTGTAAGCATGTATTTATTGAAGAATTCCTTCAATATTGGTTTATGTATTTTATTGACTTCCATAACTTTCTCAACTTCTAAAATCCCCCCTTTAATGGTTTCTAACCCCTTTAATGCTTTGAGGTATTCTGAGAAGCTTAATGGATAGAAGTTTATGTCTATCCCACTCCCCCTTCTACCCGGGAAATATTCCCTTTGCCTTAAAATCTCCAAACTTGCAGATCCACTTATTATCAGTATGTCGCTCTTGAAAACCCCCCTATCTATTCTGGCTTTGATAGCTCTATGCCAGTCTTCCACGAATGTTATTTCATCTAAGATTATGATGGAGGATGAGATTTTGTTTGCTTCCCTAAAACTCAAATAATTATCGATGACTTCTCCAAGCTCTCTAAAATCAGTTAATTCTTCACATGAGAAATAAAATATCGATTTTGGATTAACATTTTCTGAAAGGAGTTTATGTATATATATTTTTAGGGTTGTGGTCTTGCCAACTTGTCTTGGTCCTACTAAAAAGTTTAATGAGTATGGTTTGAAGTTGAATCTTTTCAATATTGGTGGTTCCCATTTTACTGGAGACTTCTCCCACTCTTCATACTTACTATCTATTTCGCCATACCACCATGGATTCTGATTTTCCATATGCAATTATAATGCAAATAATACTTAAAAATATTTGCATTTATATTGCAAATACTTTAAATATATATTCTCATCAAGTATTCCTCCATTTTTAATTGGAGCATAATTTTATTCATTTACCTTATGAATTGAATGTTGATGCAGTTTCATAAATCTTCATTTGCTGAGTCTAATTGTTATGGTGTAATAATGTAAACTTTAAATATAATTTTTTACACTTTTGTTTTGTATGTATGATGAGTATTCTTATAGGATTTTGATGGGATTGAGGGGGATGAAAACTGCTAGGTTTAAAGATCTTAAATTGATAGTGAGTAATCCTAGGATGCTTACATTGAAGTTAAGGAAGCTTATGGGTTTGGGGCTTGTGGAATTAGTTGATGGGTTATATATGTTGACTCGTAAGGGGGTTGAGGTGAGTAGGATACTTGAAGATTTGGATAAGGTGTTACGTGGTTGTGAGTTTAAAGTGATGAATTTAGAGAGGATACCACATTACCATTATGTTCCAGTTATAAGGAGGTATTGTGAATTGCTATTTGACTTTTTTAGTGATAGACTTGTGAGTGTTATGCTTTTTGGCTCTGTGGCTAGGGGGGATTGGGATATCAGTAGTGATATAGATATTCTCATAATTGCTGAAGGCTGGGAGGGTAAGCCTATATGGGATAGGGTTAGGGAGGCTGGTAGGGTTAAAGCTAAATTGGCTGAGAGTTTAGAGTATTTGAATGCTTTAAAAGCTGGATATAATCCAATAATACAGAATTATACTTTGAGTGTTGAGGAAGCTAAGAGGTTTAATAGGGTTTACTTAGATGCATTGATAGATGGTATAATCCTATATGATAGAGATGGATTTCTAAGTGGAATTCTCCAAGCATTGAGGAGGAGGCTTGAGGAGTTGGGTTCCATGAGAATTACATTACCAAATGGGAGGTTTTATTGGGTTTTGAAGAAGGACTTCAAGGTTGGGGAGGTTATAGAGTTTGGGTAGTGTAACGAATGTGGATCTTGCAAGATTAGCTTTAAGGAGGGGTTGGAGGTGGTTGAAGAGTGCATTGAGAGCTTTAGAGGATGAGAGGTGGGATGATGTGGTTTACTCTTCACAAATGGCTGTGGAGCAAGCTTCAAAAGCAGTTTTAATAGCGTTTGGTATAGAGTATCCTAAAGAGCATGATGTGAGTTTAGTTTTTAAACAATTGTTGGGGGTTGAGGGTATTCCAAGATGGTTTGAATCAATGATTCCAGAACTTGTTAACACAATTTCTGAGTTGGCTGAATTGAGGGGGCTTGCTGGTTATGGTTATGAGGAGGGGTTGGATGCAGATTACTTTAAGGATTATGCTCCCGAAGCTTATGAGATGGCTAAAAAACATTTTGAAGCTTGTGCAAAACTTCTGTCACAAATCTATAATATAAATGTGGAATAGAGAGTAAAGCTTATTTCAACTTCAAATCAAGTAATCAATTATACTATTTGGGTGGGTTCAGAGACGAGGGATCGGGCATCATTACTACCCGATCACCTACCCTCATCATCCCCATAAATTCTTTATAATATGCATAGTTATAAAATTGTTGCGTTTTATTCATTTTGATTTGAATTTGTATGTAGATTCAAAGTTAAGTTTAAACATTGTTAAACCCTTACTATTGTTCAGTATGTCTAGAGTTGTGGTTGTTA
>JANZKA010000098.1 GCA_025060975.1 Candidatus Culexarchaeum nevadense | reverse complement strand
GCCTCCACCTCCACAAGTTATTGACGATTCCATCTTAACGGTTAAATGTATTGGAGGTAGGTTTACATCCACAAGTTATGGTGTTATCATGGGGGTTAACAGCCCATTTGTAGACAACATATATGATGTGCCCATGATATCATCATATTGGGATTCAGATATTGGTGGGCCATGCATATGCTTAAACTTCACGAAGATTCTAGTTAAAACCTATAGTTTTGGCGGTAACTTCATAATTGAATTGACATACATAGATGTTTCGTGGACTTCCATGGGAGGCTTAACATCAAACTTGCTGACCGTAAGTTATGTTGGTTCGGTTAGAAATGACATATATCAGAAGAATATTGGTAAGTCTGATGCTTATGTGAAGATTAAGCTTTATCTTGATAATAGACTTCTAGAAGAAAAATCTATTTTTGTCCCAAAATTGTCAGATCTCACTATTAGGCTTGTAATTCATAGGGTTAATTATGTTTTGGGGTGAAGGCTTATTCCAACATCACCAATCTCAACTACTATAATCATGGTTTCCCTACTCTCAATATTCCTATTAACATCATACTATTCAAGCATACTTGTAGCGAACTATAAAGCTGATGTGTCCACGACTAATTTGAAGGGGGTTGCCAGTTTAGTTGCATCGCAGTTGCTTGAAGCTGTAAATAACGCTTATGGATTGAATGTGGGTGGTGTGGTCATGGTTAAATTGGATATTCCAGATGATTGCCCTCTAGGCCCGTACTCCATAACTATATCCTCTTCCAGTGGTGTTACCACATTAACTGTTAAGCCTACACTTCAACCCATGGTTACTGTAAATCTAAAGCTTCCCATATCCCCACACGTTTTCAGTATTGTGGAATCTACTGTTTATAGTGGTGCTAGGTGGAATTATGTGAGGATAGTTAGAGTTGGTTTTTCAAGTTTTATTTTAGAGCTTGTTTATGTGGGTGGTGGGGTTTGAAAGAGCCTATTGAGGCTGTGGTTAGTGTATCAATATTCATATTAATATTGAGTTCAATTACAACTTTAATAAGTTCAGCTCCCACCCCTCCACCTAAAGCTTACACATCTCTTAATAGTGAGGTTTCGGCACTTATGGATAAATTGTTGAATTTTGAGGGGTTTCCGAGGGATTGGGATGTGAAAGTTCTTATGGGTGGTGTTATTCTGGATTTCGGTATTGGGGGGTTTGGTGGTGTTGATAGGGATAAAGTTAACCTATTAACCTATAATTTTATAGGTAAACCTTCAAACCTAATTTCAGTTCCTTTTACTTTGTCACCATATGGTTTGAATGGTTGGGTTGATGGTTTTGATAAAGGATTCTTAATAAATTTTAAACCAATACTTAACGTTACAATCACCCATAAGGTTGTTGGGGGTTCCCATAAGATTGAGGTTAATGTTTTCACCATTGATGGTTTTGATGTAACTGATGATTCTGATCTAACCATAATCTCAATATACATACATCCAACTGGGGTGAAGTTTTCATATAATAAGAAGTCACCATTATACTTTAGTCATCCAGTTAAAGCCATCGTTGCCATAGCCAACTATAATGGCTTATCTTCATTAAGCTATTGGATTGATAGTGAAACATACTTCGGTTTTACTGTGGGCTGCTACATAATATCTCCATTAAGCTTAAGCGACTCAGATTTGAAGATGATATTCCAAAAGCCTATTGGGGGTGACTTCAAAACTGATGTTAAATTCAGTTATGTATCTACTGTTGGAGGGTTGTATGTTTATAGGGTTTATAATGAGGGTTGGAGTGTATGGGTTGATTACAATCTCGATTCTGATGTAGTTTTATTTGCATCTGTAGATTCAAGTGGTTTGAGAGCTGTATTCACCACATATCCAGCTCCAATATATACTCAAGCTGGACTTACATCAACTCCAAGTTTAAGTTTTGGTGGAATTGTGCCTGCTTGGACATCCTCATCTTCTAGGGTGGTGTCTATGGGTTTCTTAAATTACATTGTTAAATTGTATGTTTGGGGTGGTGGAGATTGAGGGGTGAAGGTTTCATATTGGCTGCTATACTTTCACTCATACTATTAATGACCTTTACCCCCATGATTGTAAATGTATTCACATACCAATCTCCAACTGTAGTTAAAGCTCCATTGGATAAGATTTGTCTTTCAGCTTTAGATTCCATAACTTCATCTAAAGCTATTGAATCCCTCTTTAATGGTGATGATTCTCAAGTTAGATTTATACTATCCATCGTTTTACCGCCACATGTATATTACAATTTAACTGTTTATAGTTCAAGGTTTAGAGTTACTGTGTGTAATCATGTTGGTTTCACTCCTGAGGTTACCTTAAACTACATTTATACTAGCGTAGATTTGAAGAAGACTTTCATATTAACGTTGAGCATCTCGTATGGTGGTTGAAATTGAGGAATAAAGGTTTCTTCCTAATCCTTTCAACAATGATCCTCCTACTATCAATGCTATCAATATACTCAGCATACTATATTCATGTTTGGAGTGGAGTGGGGTTTAGGGATATGGGGGTTAACCCTGTTAAGATTGTGGCTAGAGATTTTGGGAGGGCTTTAGAGGTTTCACTAATAATTGCATCACAGAAGTTTTATGATGAATTTACACGTAGTGGCGATTTTGATAAGGCATTTTCATCAGCTAATATGGAGGCATCAAAATTCATGTGTCAATGGGTTGGAAACGTGACATATGCATATTCAGGCTTCGATTTATATGTGAATACATCTATAACTCTACAATTCAATTGGATTGGTGTTGGAGGCGAATGGTACTCGATGATAAATGGTCGTCTAACAATAAATGCGAGTTCACTTGGGCGTAGTGTTGCAGATTTGAACGTCACCATGGGTTTGAAAATTGAACGTGTATCCATATTTGTGGAATCTCTACCTGGGAAGAAGTTTAGAATCTACATGAATGTTACGGCTGTGGATGTTTGCCGTAGTGTTGGAGTCCCATTGGATGTGGTTAAGATAGTTGTTGATGGTAGGGAGTTTTATGATGCTGAAAGCTACATTTATTATGGTGGAGGGTTAAACTACTTTACAGTTTTAACCCGTGAGAGAGGTAAGCGTGTGAATACTGTTGAGGGATATTTCAGTTATAATGGTATTATTGTCAGAGTATTTGTAGCCTTAAGTTAGGTGAGCTCCACTTTAACTTCCACAGCATCTCTCCACCCA
>JANZKA010000097.1 GCA_025060975.1 Candidatus Culexarchaeum nevadense | reverse complement strand
ACCATGCTTAAACAAAGGGAAATTATAGAAGCTATTAAACAAGCAAATTTAAGGGATAAAGTGAAGGTAATCGTTGGTGGAGCTCCAACAACTGAAGATTGGGCTAAAGAGATAGGTGCAGATGGATGGGCACCAGATGCTGCCAGTGCAGTTGAATTAGTAAAGAAATTGTTGAAATAGGTGGAGGGGGGTTGACTAAACCTAGAATAAAAGTTTAAAGTGATGAAGAGATTCTAGAGATCCATTGGAGATCGCTAAGCATATTGAGCAAAGTCGGTGTAAAAGTCGATCATAAAGAGGCTCTCGAATTATTAAAAAGCATAGGATCTGAAGTCAATTTAAATAGTAGGGTGGCTAAAATACCAGAGTACATTGTAAAAGAAGCTTTAGATAAAACACCAAACATAGTTAGATTGTATTATCGTGATGGAAAAAGATTCATTGAATTGTATGGAGATAATACGTACTTCGATGTTGGTTCAGCAGCATACTATTACATGGACTACAAAACTAATGAAATATCAGGAGACCTGTTTCAAGGGATTTAGCAGAAGTAGCTAAAGTTGCAGATTTCCTTCCAAACACTCATATAATGTCAACGGCACTAGTCCCCTCAGATGTCCCGGAAATAATTGCTGATAGATGGAGAATGTATATTGTAACCAAAAATTGCACTAAACCAATAGACACCGGAGCATTCACCTTAGAGGGAATTCCAGATGCAGTTAAAATAATGGCTTCAATAATAGGCGAAGAAAATGTTAGTAAGAAACCATTCATGATATTTGCAGCATGCCCATCACCACCACTCAAATGGAGTGAATTAACAACACAAAACTTAATGGATTGCGCCAAGTATGGTATCCCAGCACACATAATACCAATGCCCCAAACAGGAGGGACATCTCCAGCAACCCTTGCCGGCTCAATAGTTCAATCCAATGCAGAAGTCCTAGCTGGACTCGTAATAGCACAATTCACAAAACCAGGTTCACCAGTGGTCTACAGCGGCTCACCAACAGTATTCGATCAAAGATTTGCAACTTCATGCACTGGATACATAGAAGTGGGATTAATTTCAGCAGCATTCTCTCAACTCGCAAAATTCTATAACATTCCAAGTGCAGCATACACCATGGTGAGCGATTCAAAAACCGTTGACCTACAATCAGCCATAGAATCATCGCTAGGCGCATTAATATCAGTCTTATCAGGGATAAACATGGCAATAGGTTCTGGAATGCTATTAGAAGAAAACTGTATAAGCTTAATAAAACTGGTTATAGACGATGATATAGCAGGCTCAACACTAAGATTCGCAAAAGGGGTACATGTAGATGTAGATACATTAGCTGAAGAAGTTATAAGAGAAGCCGGTCCCGGAGGATTATTCTTAAAACATAAACATACACGTGAATGGTGGAGGAAAGAACACTACATACCAAGACTATTTGATAAAAGAACATATGATATGTGGAGAAAGCTTGGCTCAAAAGACTTAAACACAGTTGCAAAAGAAAACATTGAGAAAATCCTCAAAGAGCATACAGTGGAACCACTACCACAAGATATTGAAAAAGAACTTAATGAAACGATGAAAAACATAGCACACAAGTATGGAATAAAGAAGCTACCAGAAATATAAAACAATGGCGATCTTAAAACCAACATATAATTCAAATTTTTTCAGCAATTTTTCAACTCATAAAAAATCAATAATTATCATAATTTATGTGAATACAATACTTGGAAGACACTGAAATAATAATATATGAATGAGAAAAATCCAACATTTTTAGTATGTATGGTAATATGTTGACGAATTCCAAATTTTAATTAAATTTAAATGTATGGGATGATCCTGGTAGTGTAATTGGGCCTGCTACTGGTAGCATACTCATTGGGATGTATGATGAGTTGATAAGAATGTTTAAACCTGGACTCATAGACTTCTCTAAAATTGTAACTCTCAATCTAGATGAGTATTGGCCTATGAAGAAGAGTAGCCCATACAGCGACACTACTATATGCAACAGTACTTCTTCAATCATGTAAATGTTAAACCTGAGAATATACATATACTATGATAGTGAAGTTGGATGGGGAAATGTTGATGAGCATTGTTCTTGGTATGAAAATAAAATTAAGAATCATGGTGGAATAGATGTACAAGTGCTTGGGATAGGTGGAGGATACTATGATGCTAGTGGGAGATACATTGGCGGTCACATAGGATTTAATGAACCTGGATCACCATTCGATAGAGAATTAATGAATTTGAAAATTGAAGAAATAAAGAAGCATAAATCTTCCATTAACACCACTATTCAAAGTATTAGATTCAAGACCATTCTGGAAGAGGGCTCTAGATAGAAATAAAGTTAATGGAGAAATTCTTAGGAAAATTGGATTAATAGAAGCAGAATACGCAGAATTACTCAGACGCCAATGAAACTATATAGGAAACATTTATTTTAAAGAGGACATGATTAAGAGTTATAGAGCACCACTGAATAGCCCTAGAATACAGGGGGCTATGTAAGTGGTGCAATTCCAATGTACATTATGTGGTGAATGTTGCAAATGGTATTGGATTCCATTAACACATCTAGATACACTTAGACTAAAAATATATGGAAACCATGATCTAAATAGGATTCTAGACTTAAAGGAAGCAAAAGAAGATGATGAATTTACAGTAGAAGTGGAGGAGGGGGGATACCGTCTAGCTCTAGCTAGAATTGAAGATTTATGTGTATTCCTAAATGATGGTAAATGCATGGTTCACAGCTATAAACCCCTTGCATGCAGATTCTATCCATTCATGTACTCAGTGGGATATGATGGAAGGATAATAGTGGAGGTTAATAGTGAAGCTGTAGGAAAGTGTCCAGGGCTTAAAATAGATTCTAAAATAATACCAAGAGATTTAAGAGAAAGTTTAAGGAAACTTGCAAAAGTAAGGATTTTGGAAAAGCAGCTTTGGAAGAATACCATTAAAGCTTGGAACGAGGATTGTGGTAGAAGGGGAAGTTTAAAGGAGCTAATAAGATTCATAATTAATAGAGCTGAGATTGATATGAAAGATCTCGTAAAAATGGGTGTTTGGATTAAATGAAAAATTAAGGTTTAGATTTACGGGTCTCTTCATCAAACCTCTTAAGCTCTTCTATATTCCCCAATTCAGATGGATCTGGCTTAACTACTGAAAA
>JANZKA010000096.1 GCA_025060975.1 Candidatus Culexarchaeum nevadense | reverse complement strand
ATTATGGGAAACCTTAACATGTATAATATGTCTCCTAGCTGGAGCAGACTACTTCATGCTATTACATCCAACAACAATGAAAACCCTAATGGAATTGAGGGAAAACATGTTCTCCCAACCTAAACCACCATTAGAAGAATCTTTGAACTGGATATCATCAAAATTACCGGTGATATAATATGCCGTGGAAAGCACCAAACCCAATAGAAATATACAAAATGCTTCCAAAAACCAATTGTGGAAAATGTGGAGAAGCAAATTGCATGGCATTCGCAGTTAAACTAATAAATTTTGAAGCAGATGTAGATCAATGCACACCACTATTCGAAGAGGAGTATAAGGAAAGTTACCAGAAGATAAAAGCCTTAGTTGCACCACCAGTAAAGGAAATTACATTGAAGTCCCCCCAACGGACGGTAAAAATAGGTGGAGAATACGTGTTATGTAGACATGAACTTAAATACATGAATCCAACAGCCATAGCTATAGATGTAGATGATTCCATGGATAAAGACACGCTAATAAAACGCTTAAAAGCCATTGAGAACTTCTCATACGAGTATGTAGGTCGTAAATTGAAATTGGATTTAGTGGCTTTAAGATCAACATCAAACGATCCAAAACAATACATGAAAGCCACTCAAACAGTAATTGAAAACTGCACCCTACCATTAATTCTATGCTCACAAGATCCAAGGATAATAGAGGCAGGACTCTCAGTATTAAATGGAAAACATAAACCAATGATATATGCTGCAACAAAAGATAATTGGAGGGAAATGGCCGATCTCGCCAAAACATATAATTCAGCATTAACAATAGCCAGCCCAGGAGACTTAGACACACTAATATCCCTCACAAAGACATTAACAGAAGATGTTGGCATAGAAGATGTGGCTTTAGATCCAGGATGCTTCACTGGAATAGGTGGATTATCATATACCATAAAGGCATACACGCAACTAAGGTATAAAGCAATGAATGAAGGTTACAAGTATGCATCATACCCATTAATTGGCACACCAATATCCATATGGACAAAACCACATGAAGATCCAGTTCAAAAAATCATGTGGGAAACAATTCTATCAACAATAATGATAACCAGATATGCAGACGCCATAATAATGCACTCCCTCGAAGGATGGTCTCTACTACCACTAGTCATATGGAGATTCCAGATATACACAGATCCAAGGAAGCCAGTAGCCGTTGAGACAGGTCTTAGAGTCATTGGAAATCCAGATGAAAATTCACCAGTATTCGTAACAAGCAATTACGCATTAACCTACAGCATAGTTTCAAACGATATACAGAGGAGCGGCTTAAATGCATGGCTAATAGTTATAGACACCGAAGGACTAGCAGTAGACGTCTCAGTAGCTGCTAAGAAATTCGTTGGAGATAAAGTTATGGAGGTAATCAAAGAAAGTGGTCTTGAAGATAAGGTTAAAAACAAGATACTCATAATACCAGGTAAAGCAGCTAGAGTCTCAGGAGATATAGAAGAAGTAACTAAATGGAAAGTTGTGGTTGGACCAATGGATTCAAGCGAAATACCATCCTTCATAAAGAAGATATGGACTCCAGAGAAGATTAAGGAGATATTAGAAGGATGATGAATAATGGATTATGAAAGAGGGGGCTACGCAAGAATATCAATTCCACAATACAACATAGAATTCCATGTGAAGAAGGGTTCAACAATACTTGAAGCATTAAGAGATAAAGGGGTAGGGATCAGGAGCGTATGTGGTGGTAAAGGATTTTGTGGTAAATGTAAAGTTATAGTAACAAAAGGTAGAGTTGAACATAGAATTAGAGACAAAGAGGTAATATCAGTAGAAGAGCTATCCAAAGGATATGTACTTGCATGTCAAGCAAAAATCATAGAAGATATTGAAATAATAATCCCCCAAGAAAGCGTAATGGGTAAAGCTAAACTCCTATCAGATTTTATAAGTGAAAGTGTTGAAGTAAAACCATACACACAAAAAATAATCATAAGCAAGGGGGAGATACATGAATTAAAGAATATATTAAGCGAGTACAAAGCAACTTGGAAAGATGAATACAATTATGAGGAATTAATAGATAGAGTACTGGAAGACAATATAACTCTAATTGTAAACTCATATCTTAAAGAGATAGTTAAAATTGATATTACAAGGAGAATTGAGAAATTTTATGGGTTAGCTGTAGACGTTGGAACCACAAAGATAGTTGCATCTATAATCGATATGATCAATGGAAGTATACTGGCAACTGAATCAGAATTCAATAAACAATTGATCTATGGAGAAGATTTAATGTCAAGAATATCATATGCAATGGAAATTAAGAATGGTTTAAAGGAACTTCAAATAGCAGTTGTGGACACGATAAATGAACTATTAAAGAGACTATGTGGGAAACTGGGGATAGATGCCAGTGAAATATGTGAAGTGGTTATTGCTGGAAATACTGTAATGACATATACAGCTATAGGGTTAGATCCAAGTCCACTAGTAAAATCATTTAAAGAAAGAGTTAACATTCCAAGAAATCCATACACATTACATGCAAAAAATTTGGGTTTAAAATTAAATGATAACACGCCAATATATGTACTTCCATGTGCAGGTAGATTCTTTGGTGGAGACGTGATAGGAGACATAATAACTTCAAAATTAAGTTTCCAAGAACAACCATCCCTACTCATAGACATAGGCACAAACACAGAAGTTGTTATTGGATGTAGAGATTGGATTCTGGGAACCACAGCCCCAGCTGGACCAGCTTTTGAAGGATGGGGACTTAAATGTGGTGTAAGAGCTATTGAAGGAGCCATTGAAAGTGTAAAGATAGACCCAGAAACATTAAAAGCACATTACAACACAATAGGTAGAGCAAAACCAATAGGGATCTGCGGTTCAGGATACATAGATCTACTAGCAGAACTCTTCATAAATGGGATAATAGATACACTTGGCAAATTCAGAAGAGATCTAAATTCACAATACATTAGATTGGGAGCTGATGGATATGAATATGTAATTGCATCAAAAGATGAAACTTCAACTGGAAGAGACATCATAATAACGGAGAAGGATATATACAATCTAATCGATGCTAAATCCTCAGTGTGTGCAGCAATATCAATCCTGTTGAAAAAGATGATCATGAACGTAAACGATATTAGAAAGGTATACGTGTGTGGAGCTTTTGGAAAATACTTAAATGTGAACAACGCC
>JANZKA010000095.1 GCA_025060975.1 Candidatus Culexarchaeum nevadense | reverse complement strand
AGTTGGAGACTTAACAACACCAGAAGCAACATAAACTGTGAAGCTACCGAAATTATTGAACGTATACTTGAATGTGGCTATACCGGAGGCATCTGAAACCTTAGAGTCAACCTTAACCCCATCCACATATAGATCCAATGTTACACCAGCCATTCCAGAACCATACTGATCCAAAGCAGTTACAGAGAACATAACGGTTTGATACTGGATTATGGATGTGGCATTCGCAGTTATAGTTATGGATGTCAATACAGGGGGGATCCTAGCCACAGTGATAGTTACAATGTTAGATGAAACTCCAGCTGAAGATGCATACACACTAAATATACCAGCATTACTGAATACAACTGTGAAGAGAGCTTTACCATCAGACCCAGTGACCTTAGAAGCATATTTAACTCCATCCACAAGCAAATCTACATCCACACCAGCCATAACATTACCATACTGATCTTTAACAGTAGCTGTAAACTCAACAGCCCCGCCAGCTAATATGCTTGTGACATTCGCAGTAAGTAGTATCGAGGAAACTTTTGGTAGAGCTATTATATTGAATTGATATGTTGCAAGGTTGCCGGTATAGTCATCCCTAGCATAAATGGTATACTTGCCAAGAGGCCAATCTGTGGGTATCGTTATACTTACACTTGCAGAACCAGTAGAATCTGCAGTTAACTCATCAACATACTTAACATTATTTGCTGGATCATTAATTTGAATTGCAACCTTTTTATTAGCAGTAGCTCCACTAACAATAATGGTTAATTTGGAGCCGGGGTAGTAATTGTCCTTATCAGTTTTAACTTGAAATGCTTCTGCAAAAACTGGTTTAATGGGGAGAAGCATGCATAATAAGAATAGCGCTAGAATTATAGTGGAAGCAAGCTTTCTGTATTCCAATACCCCTTCACCTCTATCCAGTCACTTGGAATGTGAATGTTACCCCTTCACCTAATATTACGCCACCTTTATCCAACCAATTACTCCAAAGAAATATCTTCACTGTATAAGTGCCTATGGGAGCATTTGATGGTATGCTATAACCGATACCTGTAGTAGAAATTCCACCTGGAGGTATCTCATGAAATATAAACCCTATAAACACAGGAGTATCCCCATATAATATTTGAACGATGTATAGGTATTTGGTTGGCGTAGTGTAGTAATAGTAGTAAGTGTTGTAATAGTAGGCTGTAGCCATCTCTACAGTGGCATTAACTATAACCATCTCTCCACGGGTGAAACTTGTTTTCGGAGTTCCAACCCTATCAGTAGTTGCATATCTAGTTATCCTAAGAGGTTTACCTTGCTCTGGAGCTATGAAAGCAAATAAACCACTAAGATATGTTGAGAATAACACTCCAAAAGCTATTAATGATATTACTATGATAGCAATACGCTTCTCATCCAAAACTATCTCTATAACCTTCTCATCTCCCCCGTTCAAGTAAGCATCACCAAGCTCCGAATCAACAAAAAACTATGAGAATGTTTAAATATAAAACTTTCCATTAAAAATTGAAATTTTGACTTTAGAAAACATTCAAAAAGTGCATGAGGTTTAGCTTCAAAAGGCATACTTCACAAGGATACAAAACGTACCAATCAATTCCTCACAAGATTAAAACTAACCTCAAAATAGTTGCTCAAATAAACCCTTTCACCAATATATGGACTTTTGAACATTAATCTTGAGGCAACCATAACAACCAGCATCCCAAATAATAATAATTAAATTAAAATCTAACCTCAAGATAATTGGTTTCCACGTTGACCTGAATAATCAATAGACCACTATGATTTAATGCAAATCTAAATTTAATTGATGCAGACTTCAAAGAAGAATCTATCTTATGATGATATTATGGATAAGTTAATCTTTCTAAAATAGAATATAGATTATTTGGGTGTGAAGTTTGGGGAAACTTAGGATAGGTGTTTTGGGGTCAACTCGTGGAACTGATTTGGAGGGAATATTTAAGGCAATAGATGAGGGGAGGCTAAGAGATGTAGAAGTGGTGTGTGTGATAAGTAATAAGAAGGATGCATACATACTTGAGAGAGCTAGGCAGAGGGGGGTTGAGGCAATATTCATAGATCCAAAGGGGAAGGATAGAGAGAGCTATGATAAGGAGGTAGCTGCAGAACTAGATAAACGTGGAGTTGATTTAATACTGTTAATAGGGTATATGAGGATACTTAGCCCATGGTTTGTTAACAAGTATAAGTGGAGGATCATGAATATTCATCCATCACTATTACCAGCTTTTGCAGGGGGGATGGATTTAGAGGTGCATAAAGCAGTATTAGATTATGGAGTGAAAGTTACAGGATGCACACTACATTTTGTAGATGAAGGTGTAGATACAGGGCCAATAATACTTCAAAAGGCAGTACCCGTAGAGGAGGATGATACACCGGAAACATTAAAGCCAAAAGTTCAGAAAGCTGAGCAAGAGATCATAGTTGAAGCCATAAAATTATTCCAGGAGGGGAGACTCAAAGTTGAAGGGAGGAGGGTTAGAATACTCCCAGCAAAAGTAAATATCGAACATGGATTGAGCGTAGGAATGAAGCTAACAGAAGAATATAGGGTGGAAGAAGAACATGCAGCGAGGAATATAGGGTCAGGAGACGTTAAAGTTTTGTCAACACCATCAATGATTGCATTTATGGAGATGACTTCAAACAAACTTGCACAACAAAACTTACCAGAGGGTTATGTAACTGTTGGATCCGGAATAAATGTGAAGCACATAAACCCCGCACCAATAGGTGAGAATGTTAAGGTAACTTCAGAGATAATTGGGATAGATGGGAGGAGGATAAAATTCAAGGTTACAGCAACATGGAAGGACATATTGATTGGTGAAGGAGAACATGAAAGGGTTATAGTTAACGCAGAAAACTTCATTAAAAAACTAACCGAAAAGTTACGTGAATAGCAGACTTGGGGTGAGTTAAATGCGTAGGAAGCGTAAATCCATATTCGATGAATTCTTTGGGGAATCATGGCTAAAAGAGTGGGATGAAATATTCAAGAAATTTGAAAATCTAAGCATCCCAAGCGGTTACTCAATAACGGTAACTCAAACAGGAGGTAGAACAGAAATACATGTGAAGGCTAGTGAAGATGTTGATGTTGACGAATTGAAAAGAGAATTGGAATCAAAATATCCGGGAGCAAAAATATACATAGAAGGTGGAAAGAGGTCTAGGATGATAGAGGAAATAAGTGAAGCTGACAATGCAAAGAAG
>JANZKA010000094.1 GCA_025060975.1 Candidatus Culexarchaeum nevadense | reverse complement strand
AGGATACATAGATCTACTAGCAGAACTCTTCATAAATGGGATAATAGATACACTTGGCAAATTCAGAAGAAATCTAAATTCACAATACATTAGATTGGGAGCTGATGGATATGAATATGTAATTGCATCAAAAGATGAAACTTCAACTGGAAGAGACATCGTAATAACGGAGAAGGATATATACAATCTAATCGATGCTAAATCCTCAGTGTGTGCAGCAATATCAATTCTGTTGAAAAAGATGATCATGAACGTAAACGATATTAGAAAGGTATACGTGTGTGGAGCTTTTGGAAAATACTTAAATGTGAACAACGCCATAGCAATAGGAATGATACCGGAATTCACAAACGCCGAAGTAATCTACATTGGAAATGGATCTCTCGGCGGAGCATACTTATCATTAATATCAAGAGATTATAGGGAGGAAGCTGAAAGAGTTGCAAAAATAGTGGCAATAATAGAATTACTATTAGACCCAGATTTCATGGATGAATATCAAGCTGGATTCGTACTTCCAGGTAAGAGGGAGCTATTCCCAACATGGTGGGAAGCCAGCAGGAAAATACGTCGTAAATAAGTTAAAGAATTTGAAAAACACACACTATTATGGTGTTGAATTATGATAAGACCATTCATAGCCTCAATATCAGGTAAGGGGGGTAGTGGTAAAACAACCCTAACAGCATTACTACTCAAAGTGCTACTTGAAAGCAATAGTAATGATGATATAATAGTGATAGATGCAGATCCAGCAATGAATCTACATGAATTAATAGGTGTAAATGTTGAAAAGAGCGTTGCAGATATAATTGAGGAATTTAAACGTAAAGTGGATGATGTGGAAGTAGCTGTGGGATTCTCTAAAAATGCATTAATAGAGTATTGGATTTATAGAGCAATAGTGGAAGCAAATGGCTTTGACTTCTTATCCATGGGTAGAGGGGAGGGGGAAGGATGCTACTGCTACATAAACGCAGTATTAACAAAAATTTCCAGCAAACTAATAAAGAATTACAATGTTGTATTAATGGATATGGAAGCTGGATTGGAGCATTTAAGCAGAAGAACTGACAGGTATGTGGACACCTTAATAGTAATGGTAGATCCCTCACTAATGAGCTTAAAAACAGCTGAGAAAATCAAGCAATTGGTTAAAGAGGTAAATATAGAAGCTAAACACATGTATGTTGTTGGAAATAAAATATCCAAATCCAATGAAGGAAAGCTACGTGAATGGTCTGAGAAGGTTGGATATGAATTTGCAGGGATAATACCTGAAGATGAAATGATACTGGAATACAGCGTAAATGGGAAGCCAATACTGGAATTACCAAGCAATAATCCAGCAGTAATGGCGGCAAAAGAAATAGCAAGAAATATAAAGTTAATAGATTAAAGAGGGATTGGTTATTTCATGTCGCTCCTTTCATACTGGCAAAATTGGGATAGAGTAAAGGATCATGTGAATAGCCTCGCTGGAAGATTTGGATTTGAAACAAGGAGGGAGCTTCGCTTCCTAGGATTCAAATTATCATTGGAGAATGGGAAGATATATGATGAAATTCTAAATGAGGAAGTTGAAGATGATAGAAAAGGTGAAATATATTATGTGCTATACATACATTCTCAAGCAATAGAAGATACTGGGGAGATTGGGGAGTACGCTTCATTCACAGAGTTGTTTAAAGCATATGGAGAATATGCTGCAAAACACTGTCCAGCATTTAGGAATGTATGTAAGGAGTTTGAGGAAGGATTTGGTAGAAATCCAGAGCCGCTACGTAAAGTTGCAGAGATATTGGGGTGCGAAATTGTGGATTATGGTGATCTAGCATTAAAAATATACGCCCTCCCAAAAGTTCCAATAATACTGGTAATATGGATGGGTGATGAAGAAATGCCACCATCAAGCAACATATTATTCGATAAATCCGCAGTCAACTATATACCAGAATGTGAAGCCCTCGTAAGACTTGCAAAGATAGCTGTTGAAAGAATTTTAAATGTTGCAAGATCATATAAACTCATCAAAACTTAAAGTTATTAAAGAGAGATCATGATTCTAAAGTAAAATTATTAACTCAGTAATTTTGAGACTAGTTTTATCCTCCCTACTAGGATTGATGATTTTGCAGTATTTATTTGTTATCCATCAACTAATATAACAGCTTTAACTTTTCTTAGAAGAGTAAAAAAGGTTAAACAATTGTGAGGTGATGCTATTTTTCAGTTCGCATCTCCCTATTAATTTCAATCTTATTTGTCATACCATACCTACGTTTAATTATAAGCCGTTTAGATTCAAGTTCACTTAGAATCCTTGTAACTTTAGCATTGGAGAAACCAGTCTTCTCGACGATCTCACTTTGCAAAATACTACCACCAGACTCAACGATTAAGAGGAAAACTTTCTTCTGATCCCCCTCTAGGAGGCGTAATGCAAATCTGATGTCAGATTCTATGGAGTCAGATGGGTTGAATATCCTCCCCTCTAAACGTGTTGAGAATAGTATATAGAAGGAGGTCATGCAAACTACAATTGTAGATGCAACAACCACAATAACGTCAACTAAAGTGTAAGTCACAAATTCCCTAACCACTATAGGTTGACCCTCACCACTCACAATTATTTGTATGGGTGTTGGATTCAACAATTTGTTAACTAGAATGAATGATGATATGAGCAGGAGAATACTCACAGCCAAATCCTTCAAATCAATCTTCATAGCAACCCTTCACCATAAAGCTGTTTAGAGAAATTTCAAGTGGAAGGTATGACAACCATGAAATTAAAGGCTAAAACACCATCATCACTGGTAAATCCTGAAACCCAAAAGTATGATTTACCAACATATGTGGAGTCATAACCTCTCGGAAACTCTAAATGATAAGTTTCACCATACCTTAAAGCCCCGGTCAAGAGGACATATGGTTTAACTGTAAAGTTTATTGGAAGATAGACTTTAACATAATACCAAGATCTAGGTGAAAGCCCAGCAACTTCCACCACACCAAATATGGAAACTGAGTTGTTGAAAGATAATATTTTATAATCATAGTCTTTAGGGGTGAGCTCAATAATATTCCCATACTCAGGTTTTGAAATTCCAAGCCTTATTATGGTAAATGTTGCATTAGGATAGGAGATTGAAACGACAACTTTACCAGTCTCAATATAATTTGGAATGCTGAAATTGATTATGAGGGGCTGTGGAGGAAATATCTTCAATTCAACAAAATTATTCAATATAAAGGAAAATGCGGATATCGTGAGGATTATGAATAGTAAAAGAATTGCTTTCCTCAAAAGCCTCACCTAATATACTAAACTGACTTGAAAAGCTTTTAAAATTATGCTGAAAAGAATTTCAAGCAATTCTTAAGAGCTATTTCACGGTAACCTTTTACATTAGGAGG
>JANZKA010000093.1 GCA_025060975.1 Candidatus Culexarchaeum nevadense | reverse complement strand
CATCATCCCTATATGGAACAACATATGCTTTTATTATTGGGTATGGCTCTTCAAATTTAATATTATCAAAGCTTTTCAAGAATTTCCACCTCATCAACAATTCTAAATTCATTTTCAAAATGTTTGAGGGATAGATTTGCGAGAACTTTACATAGGGTATCTAGCTTTTCACCTTCAATGTGATCTCCAGGATTAATAGTTAAATCATTGATTACCAATTTACTTGAATACCTGTTTAAACTAATTCTGTTAACTTTATACTTAACTATACCAAACTTCTTGTTATCCATTAACCCTCTATACTTAAATCTCCCCAAAATCACACTTCTACCAAAACTTCCATTCATTACCCCCATTCCAAGGAGAAGTAAGCCTAATTCGTAATCTTTTAAATTCATGAAGCTTATTTCACCATTAAATTCAGATCCTGGAGGTGCAGCGTAAACCTTCATTCCATACGGGAGATCTAAAGCTTCAAGTTTAACATTTGAACCTATGAAATCGCTAAACTCTATTAAACTCTTTAAACCTGCAGTTCCAAATAGATCGCATATGAGACATACATTATCCATTCTCGTGTAATCACATGGGGGACCTCTATCTTCAAATACAGTTTCACTCCACACTCTTTGATGTCTCCAACCACTCCCCCCCTTCTCAACCTTCACTATACGTGAAGCTCTCAAGAAGCATGATCTAACTTTACCATTAAATCCATGGAAACTAAGCTCTAATCTTGCTCTCACATTACCCTTAACTGTAGAGCCAGGTATCACAACCCCCATAGCTGTAGATGCAAATTCACTATAACCAGTCTTCAACCGTAATTCTCTAATTACACTTTCATCTATCCGCCTCCTCCTACCATAAACCTCCTTCAACCTCTTTAAATCAACTTCAAAAACCTCTCTACCAGAACCCACATGTAAATATGAATTATCGGGGAATAGGCTCACATCCATTAACCCACATAAATCTCTGTAAACCCCTCTATCCCTAGGACTACTTCTCAACACGTTTAATCTTGCTTGCTGCATTACGCCACACCCCTTCAAGTCTACCAATTAAAGTCCAAGCTTTATCATAGTGGAAATGCAGCCAACCATCTCTAACCTCAACTAAATCAGATACATCAACATCCTCATCAACATCAACTTCTAATGATGGTAGAATCTTCCCCTCCCCCTTCAAAGCGAAATCCCTTATAGATATATTTAAATCGCGAATTCTAGCTAGCCCATAACCTCTAGATGTAAATCCACCTATCCTTATCTCACCATTATCGATCATATGAATTATTGAACCAAGCAATCCCAAAGCATAATTCGGTAAATTTGAACATCTAATTTCAAATTTAAATTTACATCCAGGCTCAACATATTCAACTTCATATAATGCTCCTCCAACAACAGCTCCAGTCCTCCTATCAATTGCAATTCCAGTTCTAGACCCAAATTTAAAGGGTAGAATTCTACCTTCATCATCTATTGGATATGCATCTGAAAATGAAATCTTACTCCTATAACCCATTGAACCAAACATTTTACATAAAATACATGCATTTTTAAAGAATACCTCCATAGCTTTCAATGGCTCTCTATTCCTCAAAAGTCTCTCTATGAGATTTCTAAGGATATACTCTTCCTTAAACCCCTCTTCCTCATATATCACCCTCTTAATTTCAACACAACTCTCCCTGGATAGACCGCTACACACACCTATACCATATGAAGATGCTATTTTCCCAGCATAACTTCTAAATAAACCCTTTAAACTCGACCCAGGAATATATGGAATATCGCTTTCACCATACCTCACTCTAACAACTGCTAAATCAACTCTTGACCCCAATGGAGGCTCTCTACCAACACCAATCCTCAATGGACTAACATTTTCTATATAACCTTTAAACATTGCTTCTCTGAGAAACGTTGATGAAGAAGTCCATAAAGTCGATCTCACTTAACTTCACCTCCACAAACCATTCTCAGAAGTCCATCACTAAGCTCATATCTACACCATTTAGCCTCCTCTAATCTTATAAGACCGCAACCCACAGACTTCCTAGAACCAATGTTCAAACCGATACTCGTTAATGTTTGGAATAAAGTTTTAAGCAATTGAACTCTAGCATCATCTGTAGACTTCTCTGGATATATATCGATATTAATGATATCCATTCTAAACGTCCACCTAGTTTTTGGAGAAATAAGTTCTTCAACAAATGGACCTAACCCAGGCCTCACACTACCAAACTCCCTATCAATCGCTATCCCAGTTTTCTGAAACTTATGGAAAATCCCATCCTTAGGATAAGCATCATAAACCCTAACATGACTAGCCAATTCAGTATTACCAAAAATCCCACAAATAGGACAGAAATCACCACGTTCCGCCTCCTCTTCCACAGCACGCTCATCCCATGGCTCATGAACTTTATAACCCTTCGAAGCTGCAATCGACTCCAAATAGCTTCTAAATAAACCCTTTAAACTCGACCCAGGAATACATGGAATACCATTAACCATATAAACAGCAATATCCACAGCAGAACCTAAAGGAGGCTCTCTACCAACACCAACCCTTAAAGGAGTCTCATTAACCAAAAACCCATCAATCCTAATAAAAGTATTTAACCTATGAAAATCCCTATAGTCACCCAATCATCCTCCCCTCAAAATCTTCATCAATTCATCAAAAGTTATAGCTTCAACATTAACTCTAGGAAGCCTTACATCTTCAATACACTCATAAATCCACTTCACCAAACCAAGAAATTGACTTGCAAAAACCCTATCCTTCCCCATACTATACATACTATTCAAAGCTTCACCCACCTTAGACATCGTACGAAAACCTCTCTCAAGTCTAGCTGCTTGCCTATGAGCAAACAATTGAGCAATTAAAAGGGCATCCCTAGGATCATCAACCATATACAAAGACCCTATCAAATTCTCAATTTGAGTTTTAGCTAAACCATCAATCTTAGCTTGTACAGCAATCCTAGTAGCCATATCCAAAAGATCCCTATAAGAATAAGAAGATCCACAAACATTCATAGCTATCATATAACTTTCTGCCACAGTCAATTTATAAAACTTATTTCCATATAAGTCATAAGCGATTATAAATTTAGTTCACCCAACAGTAAACTATAAATTGTCTATATACCTTTCGACGATTGTCGAAAAATTTACGCGTAAATCAAACATAAAATCATCATCAACTGGAAGCAAAAATCATCAATTCTATGCAAGTTTTGCTTATTCCATGATAACCTCTGAAATTATCATGCCAAAAACCTTAAAAACACAAAAAAAGAAAAATAAATATCGGAACCCAACAAAGGGAATTGAAAGTTCACTCTTTCGCTTTCCTCTCTCATCTTTTCGATGAACCCAACAAAGGGAATTGAAAGTATAATACGTGGTATATTACTGAGATTTGCAGGTATAGTAGGAACCCAACAA
>JANZKA010000092.1 GCA_025060975.1 Candidatus Culexarchaeum nevadense | reverse complement strand
ATTTCGATTCTTTAACGTATTCTAATAGTTTTATTAGATGCTCCATTCCTATTGTTGGCTCGCATCCCGATATACGTAGCTTATTTATTTTCGGTATTAATCTCCTCCAATAATCTGAGTATGTTACCCCTTCCTCAGCTGCTTTAAAGAGTCTCTGCGCAGCTTGCCTTGGAGAATAGAATCTCCCAAACTTCTCAGGGAAATCTCTAGACCAATTTGACCAACAATAAAAACATCTTAAGCAACAACCAACAGCATACCCGGTAGCAATCCCCCTATAAACTGGAACACAATAGAAATCAGTATACTTCCTCTCTAACCCCTCCTCCCCCCATCTAGTAACAATCTTCTCAGTCTCCTTTGCAAGTTTAAGGGGGTCAAAAGGCTTAAAACCTGGAGTTAAAAAGCGCTGGTATCCCTCCATAACTTCAATTAAGAATTGGCAAAACTGACTATAAAAATTATAGTAGTGAATATGATATGCTCATGTCCATTTATGAAAAGTTTGCCAACATATTAATGGAGACATATCTCATCAAAACTCAGCACACAGTAACAATTCATGAATTTAAAAGTAAAGCTAGTAACTTATCCCCCTGCATAAAGTGGCATTATCAGTACTACATCACCATCATTTAAGAGCTGCCCTTCTTCTGGAAATCTATAGTTTACATATATTAAACCCTTAGTTTTCACATCTTCCAGTTCACGTGAAATCAATTTAATCAAATCATTTAATGTAGCATTATCGTCCAGCTCCACAATCCTCTCATTACCCAGCTTCTCAGCGAAAACCGAAACAAATCTAATGATAACTTTCTTCAAGGAGGGACACCAGAACCTCTAAATATAATTGTTAAATCCCATCAAGATAAGCGTAACGTTTTCCAGCGGAAAAGCTTATAAATTGATTGAGGGAATAGTCATATTCAAAAAGGTTTTTAAAGAGGGATTTTAATGTTAGGTGGATATGTAGGTAAAGTTCTCAGAGTCAATTTATGGGAGGAGAAGGTATATACTGAACCACTTCCATCTGAAAGTATTCTTAGGAAATGGCTTGGTGGTAGAGGTCTTGGAGTATACTACATGTTGAAGGAAGTTAATCCGAAAATAAACCCCTTCAGTCCAGAAAATAAAGCTATTGTGACAACAGGCCCTGTTACAGGTATTGCTGGAATACCATCCTCTGGAAGATGGTGTTCTGTTACAAAAGCTCCACTCACCAACACTATCCACGACTCTCATAGCGGTGGTAAGTTTGGACCTGAATTAAAGTTTGCAGGTTTCGACTTGATAATCATTGAAGGTAAAGCTGAAAAACCAGTATATCTATGGATTTATGATGGGAAAGCCGAACTGAGAGATGCAAAACACCTTTGGGGTAAAGATGTCCATGCAACAACAGACCTAATAATAGAGGAGCAAACACCAGTTATTGGTAAAGATGAAGCTGAGAAGATTAAGGTGGCATGCATAGGTCCAGCTGGAGAAAATCTTGTGAGATTTGCCAATATAATGAATGATAAGAATAGGGCAGCTGGTCGTGGTGGTCATGGAGCTGTATGGGGCAGTAAGAAATTCAAAGCAATCGCTGTTAGGGGGCATATGAAGCCACAAGTAGCAGATGAAGCAAAGTTTAGAGAAGTTGTATTAAGGTCAATGGATTTAATTAAGAAGTCTCCTGTAACTAGCGAGGGGCTACCAAGGTATGGTACAGCTGTTCTTGTAAACATCATAAATGCTCACGGCATATACCCAACTAGAAACTTCCAAACTGGTGTCTTCCCAGAAGCAGACAAGACTAGTGGCGAGACTATAGCTAGAGATATAATGGACTGGGAGAAACAGAAGGAAGAGATATGTTGGGGCTGCCCAATTGGCTGTTCAAGATACACTAAAATAACTAAGCCACCATTTACAGGTGAAGGTGGAGGACCAGAATACGAAACTGTATGGGCTCTTGGAGCACAAACTGGAACAAGCGACTTAGCAGCAGTATCAAAAGCTAACTATCTATGCAATGAATTAGGACTAGATACAATTTCAATGGGCCACGTTATAGGAACCTTCCTAGAACTCGTTGAGAAAGGCAAAATTCCATCAGAGAAACTACGTGGATTAAAGGCCATGTGGGGTAATAGTGAAACCCTCATTGAAATTGTTTGGAGAACAGCATACAGATCTGGTATAGGTGACGATATAGCTGAAGGTGCATTAAGACTAGCACAAAAGTATGGTGCACCAGAACTGGCTATGGTCGTAAGAGGACAAGAGCTTCCAGCATACGATCCACGGGGAGTTCAAGGTCATGGACTAGCATATGCAACAAGCAATAGAGGAGGATGCCACCTGAGAGCATACATGATATCACCCGAAATCCTCGGCTTACCAGTTAAAGCAGATAGATTTGCCACTGAAGGTAAGGGTAAAATGGTTAAGGAAATGCAAGATGCCTTTGCAACTCTTGACAGTATGATTGTATGTAAATTTGTCACATTCGCCTACTACGTTGACATGTTAGCAGAGCAAATATCAGCCATAACAGGATGGAATATAACACCAGAAGAATTCTCCAAGATTGGTGAAAGAATATATAATGCTGAGAGGGCATTCAATGTCCTCTCATTTGGCGATGGAGAAGAATATGATACACTACCAAAGAGGCTAATAGAAGAACCCATGCCTGAGGGGCCAGCTAAAGGCCATGTAGTTAAACTCAAAGAAATGTTACCAGAATACTATGCTGCTAGAGGCTGGATTAAAGGTAGACCCACCAGAGCTAAACTGGAAGAATTAGATCTTAAATGGTTAGCTGACAAATTAGAGGAGGAAGAGCTACTTCCAGGTTAATTCCCATAACCCCTCCCCTCTTTTTTATCTAGTTTTTTACTTTTGATTCTAGGTGTTTTTATGAGTTTAAAAATTGGTGATTGGAGAGTAAATCTCAGTGAAGACTCTTATCCACGAGAATTGGTATTAGAGGTTTCTACACGCTGTAATTTAGATTGCATTCACTGTTTCAGATACGCTGCAGAGAGGTTTAAACTTCTAGATATGTGTTTCGAAGACTACAAGAAAGTTATAGATAACGCTGTTAATTCCAATATTAAACGCCTAGTTTTAACCGGATGGGGTGAACCTACAATAAATCCATACATTCTAGACATGCTAAATTATGCCAAGTCTAAGAATCTAATAGTAGTACTCAACACCAATGGCACTAAATTACCAGAAATAGCCGAAGACCTCGTGAAAATTAACATTGATGAACTTTATGTGAGTATCGATGCCATTGACGTAGATCTATATGAGAAGATTAGGAGACTTGGAAATCTCTCAATAGTTTCTAAAGGGCTTGAAAAACTCTTTGAATATAAGAAGAGAATTGATAGTAGAAAGCCTATAGTTAAATCTATATTCACCATCACAAAGCTTAATGCATATCAAATACCGAAAATACTCGATTATGCTGTGGAAGCTGGCATCTTCGAAGTTTATCTAAGCTTCTACATACACTATCCCGGTGGAGTTGAAGGTGTAAGTTGTCTCGACGACCCTGAATGCATAGAGAAATTGAAAGAACAAATGGGAAAAGTATCTGTAATGGCA
>JANZKA010000091.1 GCA_025060975.1 Candidatus Culexarchaeum nevadense | reverse complement strand
ATGAAGTTATTGAACGACTCTATGAAGAAGAGAGGGAACTGTACTATTTGTCGTTTAAGGGGGAGGAGAAATGAATATTCCCCCTATGCTTTCCAAGTGTTTATGCAATATAAGTGAGTGTAAGGAGAAGGGTAAGATATGCTGGGAAAATGATGGAGGTCAATACTTTCACATACGAGTCAATGGATGTATAGAACTTCTTCATGATCTTAAGAAAACTGATTGCGTAATACTTCATCCTACTCATAAGGGTAAAATTTATACATTCATTATAGAAGTGAAAACAACATGTTACGATTTGGATGAGGTAAAGGAAAAAATAGAACACACATTAAGGGTATTGGACAGTTTTTTAAATGGCTCACTTGTTCCTATACCCATAGTATATGCTAAATCGCACAAAAATTTGAAGAGGTATGCTTTTCAGAAAAAGATAAATTATAAGGGGAGAAAGTATCTCATAAAGTTTCTAAAACACTGTGACAGCATTCAGAAAGCTATGATACAGTAACTTTTTACAAATCCCCATTTTATTCCTCACCTCTATTTTCTCCGTTTTCCAAACCAGTATATTGCTCCAGCTATTACCCAGCAGATTATTGTGCTTATGGGTGTGAAGGAGCAGTGGGCGTAGTAGCCTAAGAGTGATGGTTTACTTGCAGGTGCTGGTATCAGGGTGGTTATTCCAAGAATGATGAAGACTATTACGCCAATCCAATAATACCACTTCAATAATCTTCACTATGTATCTTTTTTCACATCCCTAATAATTAAGGTTTTCCTCAGGTATTATGCATCGCATGAAGTGTCTGGCTCTTCACTTTCTACGAGTTACCATTATTCCTATGAATAGGACTATGGCAGTTATTGCTATGATTGTTGCTATGATGGGGGGTTTCCATGGCGGCTCAACTGGCTGCTTCAATTCCACCTTAAATTCTAGTGTTGAGCTTTCAGATCCCTTATGGTCGTAGTCTCCACTCCATATTGCTTTAACAGTCCAGTTTCCAGCCATGTTAGGTGTAATCGTATCTTCAAATTCCCCTAAAGTTTTGATGGTGACATTTCTAGTTAAGGTATCTCCGTTGGGCATTGTGTAGATTAATGTTACCTTTGAATTTGGGTGAGCTGGATATATGAAGCCTGATACAATGACATTTTCACCGAACAAAGTTTTTTCGAAGGAGGTTGATATAGAAATTGAGCTTGTCTGGGAGGAAATATTCCAATTAATTATATTTGCTTCCATGTCACCCCATGGTGCTATCCAAGGATACCAAACAATTAGGTTTACTTTCTTTGGATTCCCTAATGTTTTTAGGGGTATTTTTACTTCTACAACGTCGCCTACCCTAACTTCGCATGTACCAACCTTTTCTGAGCCGGGGCCTTGAGGATCAAAATCTCTACCTACATATGCTATTTTCCATATTTCCACTAGTCCATCATGTAATGGTATGTGATATTCCTTTCCAAATTCATGAGTCCAGTTTCCACTAGTATCAATGGCAATATTAGGTAGCCATTGTGGTGGCGGTCCATAGAACTCGAGCATTATATAGAGATTCTCTTGATCATTTAATGCGTAAACAGTCTTAAGATTCCCCATTCTCTTTACATTTTGTAAATTGTCTAACCATAGTTCCTCCGGACCCCATTGCGGTAGCTGAGTTGGATTTAAATAAATTGGGTCGACATTTTGCCATTCCTTTCCATATCCATCAATACTTATACTTAAGGGGTTATTAATATGCTGAAAATATCCTAAAACCTCTGTTAAGATGAGGTTGGCATATGAGTAGTTTTCTTTAATATATTCTTTGTTAGCCTCATTTATTTTGTCAATTATCCAATGTTTGAAAGTTGGGTTTGATGAGGAGGAAATTGAATTTGAAACGATGGAAGTAGCCAATTGTAATTTCTTTAGGGTTTCTGCTTTCCTAAAGTTCCATGGATAAGATAGGTATTTGGATAAGATGCTTAAGGGTTTTCTACTCTGCCATACGGAAAATTTTGTAGCGTAAGGTCCATGAGGCTCCGTAAATCTACTGAAGAACCATAGGGTATATAGTTCAACGCCTTCTATATCTCTTTCCAATGCTTTGCTGAGTATAGAATTAATTAACCAAACTTTTGCTTCTTCATAATCCGTAAAGTTACCATTGCTAAGAAATCTTCTTAAAAGAGTTTCGTCATGCGTTTGAAGTCCAGCAATCCATATCAATAGAATTTTTACACTATACTTTTCACTAACGTAATCAGCATACTGTAGATATTTCTCTATTGCTTTTTCCCATTGATATGGGGAGTCTATATATAGTTCTGCATGCCTACAGCTAAATACAAGCTCCACATAATCGAAGCCTCCATAATCGTAATTAGGAAGGCTTCCATTACCTAGGAAATGTTGAATGCCCCCTACTAGCATTACAGCAATTTTCCCACTAAATCTTGCTCTAATTTCTGGAAGTAATTCCTTATAAGCCAAAAAATCGTCTGATACAATTTCACTGATATCTCTTATGCCAATATTTGTAGATTCTAAACCGAATGCATCTAGTATGTCAACTTTGTATTTTTCTGCAAATGTAGCGAGCCAAAGAGCTTCCTTCTGCATTTGTTTAATAAAATTCTGCTTAGCTTCTCTGCTCAAAGGAGAAAGTGAAGTGCTTCCCTCCTTCCCTTCCACATATAAAGCCTCTGGTAGAGGTTGGGCCATCAGATATATCTTAAAACCCCAACTTCTAGCCATCAGAATCTGCCACTCTAAAAGTTTCTCATATTCCTCATGTGTAAGCCGCCTCCATGGGGGAGGGAATGGACTAGCTGGATATACATTTCCGTTTTCATCATATAGATAATAAGCCTTTATTGAAGCATAATTTGCTCCAACCATTTTATATGCACTAATTGATGAACCTACTTGCTCCGTATGATGTCTAATTGCTCTTATATTGAATATATCATTCCCCTTTGGAAAAACTAGGAGCAAGGTCGAGTTAGTTTTGTAACCTTCCTTTTCCGCCACAACCTTGAATACTCCAGCGAAGTCTATTTGGAAGCTTGCAGTACCATTGTCATCGGTTTCTTTCTTGTATCCAGCAAAAGATACTGTTGCCCCCTTTACTGGTAAACCTTCTGAGGTGACTTTGAATGAGATGGTTTCATTAACTTCAGCTAATGTTGGGCCGCTTATCATTAAAGGCTTGAGTTCAGCTTTTGTTTCTAAGCTTAATAGGATAGGCTGATTTCCTCTGAAAATAAGCATGGTGATAAGTAAAAATAAGAGTAAACTTGCATTTTCCGTTTTCAATTCTCAATCTCAGGCAAATACTATTATAAAAACTAAATTTAAACATTTTCATGAAAATCGCTAAATCCAATTCACAATATAGTTCCGTGTTTCATTTTATGTTTGATGCAAATTTTGATCTTTTGACATTACCTTTATTGGTTGGAAGTTTTCTAATAAAGGAGTTTGTGGTAGAGTGTTTTGTAGTATGTTGGTTTATTACAAGTGGGGTTAGGTAGATAAGAACATAAATTTAGTTAGGTTTAAATGGTGTGTTCCCATAATGATGTTTTGGTGTGTTGGGATTAGTAGGAAGGAGCTTATACCTTCTACGCATACTTATGCTGATTTCTTGAAGGGTGCAGGTAGATTTGAAGAGTTTTTGCAGAGATGGGT
>JANZKA010000090.1 GCA_025060975.1 Candidatus Culexarchaeum nevadense | reverse complement strand
AGGAAGCAAAGCAATTTGTCATAATCAATAAGACTCAAAAGGGTGTTAGAACAGACCTTGCTGAACGCCATCTCCAGCAAGCTGTATTGAGGGAGGGCTATGCAAAACTTAAAATGGACATGGAAGAAGGGAGGTTGCCGAGGGCAATATTTGGAGATATCGAGTGGCGCCCGAGAGCCGTTGAAATAGCTGATGAACTTAATAAAAATTCAGCTGTGTGGAAGGAAAGGATAAAAGCTCCAAACGTTTACCAGCCTAAGGCAACAGTAAGTCAAAAATCGTTTACAGACTCTCTAGAACAGTTCCTAACTCATCCTGACTTTAGAGACCTTCCAAAGGATCTTCAAATTAAAATACTGGAAAACTATTGGATGGCTATACGTGATATAATGAAAGATGCATTTATAAGACCAGAGGATTACCTCGTACAAAAAACAACTGGAGTTTTCGTTTTCAACGGACTATTACCAACTGTGGCGAAATATTGCAAGAACCCGGATACTGGAAAATATGAATTGACCTACGCGAAGTTTAAGGAAGTTTTCTCAAAACTATCAAAGTCAGACTGGCTTCAAGCTGAGTCATGGAAAGCTTCTCAGAAAAGACGAGGTATTATTGGTGGGAAAGTCGCACAAATGGGTACTAGCCAGAAAAGTTTCAGCGTCCTGAGAGACATACTGACAAAAGAACTTGAAGATGTCATGGCCAAAGAAGAGGAAGTAAAAACAAGAGTGATTGTTTAAAACCTTTTAAACAAAACCTTTTTTTAAAAAAAAGAGGAAATATGAAGTGGACAGAATAATTAATTTAATAATAAATAAGGGTGATCAGCCTATTAATATTGATGTTTGGAAAATTAGGGGAACAAGACAATCTTTAAAACAAGAATTTAATTTTAAGCATTCATTACGTCACTTTTTAATAAATGAAAGCTTTGCTCACTCATTTTTAAGGAGTTCATGTGATTATTTCCATTAAGTGATGATGAAATCGAAGAAGTAAAAAATCATAGTATGCTGGGAGCAAGACTTGCTTGAATGCCTATTGGAAGTCATAGAGCTAAGAGATGTGATAAGAAGGCTTAGGCCACAATACCTAAAAAATCATCATTATTATTAATTTTATTATTAATTTATATGTACATAAGTTTTTTGAGTAGTTGTTGAGAGGTTAGTTTTGGAGGTCATCTTCTCAATCATTGCATTAAGTGTTTAGTAAATTATTGTGTGCCTGTGGGATTGTGTGAGTTTAATTTCATTTGCATAGAAGTTATATTTCTTTTATTGTTTTTGGTGTTGATGGTAGTATTTTGATTGTTGCTTTGAATATTATGTAGGCTAGTATGGATGAGAGGAGGACGTGGATGGTGTTGAAGATTGCGGTAAACCATAGGGTTAGTGTTAAGGCTTCAGTTTCAGATGAAATGTTGAATCCTATGGTTTTCAGGAGGGATGTTGAGAATTTCAGGTAGTCTGGGGCTACCCAAAGCAGCACAACGATATTGGTTATGGAGCCTGCAATAACTCTGAAAATTATTCCAAGTATTAGAGCCATAGCTAAAGTCTTCCATATAGATCTATCTTTAACTAATCTTATTCCAAACCAAGAGCCAATAACCATGGGTGCTACAGCTAGGAACTTCATTAATGGTCCGAGGAACCAGCCTCTCGCAATTGTTAGGACTATCCAATGTATAACTGAGGCGGAGAAGCCAACACCAAACCCACCTAAAAACAATGCCAACATCACTGGTATCTCGGCAAAATCAAACTTCAAATATGGCAAGATAGGAAATGGTACTTCAGCATGCCCAAACGTTAAAAGTATAGCCAAAGCTGCAAAAATAGCCGTATACGCAACCAACACACTCCCCCTCACAACACTACCCAACCTCCCACCCAGAGGATAAAATATACCAACCAATATTTAAATTTAGAGTAGATACTCTATTTTGAGTAACAATTTCATGTTAAAATTGAAAGGCTAATTTAAAACGCCGAAAACGAATGTGACAATATCCATGCTTAACATGTTAAACTATATTTCTGGGACTTCTATTACCTCAATTCCCTGTTCCAGTTGGGCGGCTTCCTTAAGTTCTTTTGACGCCTTCCTGCATATTATCATTGGTTTAGCTATTTTCCTACTATGCTTATAGTATAGATATCTGTAGGTTACTGCTTGCCCTATAGCTGTATAATTCAGCTCCCTCTCCACTTCAACTATATACTCGATGCAACTCTTAGCATGTATAAAAGCATCTGCAGAGTATTTTCCAAGCGTATACTCGGTTATGACTTTATCGAATTCTCTTCCATGGATTTTGAGGAAATCTTCGAGTATCTCCATTTCTACTGGTGTTAATGGTTTAGCTTCAATAATTTTTGGCGATTTTGATGAATTGCAAAGGTTTATTAGTGGACACATGTAGCATTGTGATTTAGCTATGTTCTTTGCACAATACCCCATTATCGATATCCTTGAAAGTACGTAATCGTATTTTGTTGGGTCTTCAGGGTTTATCTTCCTTAGAAATTTAGTTGCTTCTAAAACTCCACGCCAATTGAAGGGTACTTTTAACTGGAAAGCTCTTGTGAGAACTCTTTGCAACCCCTGATCCAACGAGACAAACAAATGCGTCTTATCAATGAAACTCCATAATCCCATATCAGGATATGGTCTAACAAGCCATCTAAAGAATAGATTAAGCCTCTTCAATGGTGAATTTATACTCTTAGGTACTAGTGGTGGATGACCACCATAACTCTGCAGTACTTCAAGCAAACCTCTCAAAACCCCATCCATAGGCTCAGAATCCCACATATGCCGAGCATACAATTCTCTAACCAAACTTCCAAGAGAACCATACACTTCATGAATCCACCTAAAAGCAGCAAACAAACTGATCACATCACTAATCTTCACAAATCTATGTGTAAAACCAATCCTAGAACCTCTCGGCGAATACCACACAAACCCCCTAAGAACCTTCTCC
Source organism: Candidatus Culexarchaeum nevadense (assembly GCA_025060975.1). Classification (GTDB taxonomy): domain Archaea; phylum Thermoproteota; class Methanomethylicia; order Culexarchaeales; family Culexarchaeaceae; genus Culexarchaeum; species Culexarchaeum nevadense. The sequence continues at coordinate 702 of JANZKA010000090.1, read as the reverse complement.
GCAAGTTCAAAATCATATATCAAATTTAAAAATGCCAAATTCTCTTTCTCAATATACTTAGCTAAACCAGTAAGCATAGGATTCAAAACACTAACAACAGGCATCTGAAAATCCACCAAAGCACAAAACAAAGCCCAAAACTCCCTATCCGCAACATCCCTAGCAGAATAAACCCTAACAGGACCAAGAACAGAAGTACCTAAATATACATCACACAAACGATCATAAACCTCATCCATAACACGCCTAACATAATAAAACTCTAACATTTTCATTCCCCCAAGATTCTCTGTAACATTTACTGATGAAGTTTTTGAAAGCACATATGCAAGTTTCAGCGGAAGTCGTTTTTAAATAATTCGTGTGGCATCCTCATAACTCACAAATACCACTCCTCAAATTCTCCAGATTTTGTATAGAAAATTGTTGAAATTATTTGATTATTTATCGTATAGGTGGTGGTATTTGTGACTGATACTATTTGGGTTACAGATAAAATTAAGGCGGATCTAAAAAGGCTAGCTAATGCAAGGAATATTCATCTTGAAGGTTTAACTTGTGTATTGTTGAGATTAGCTTTAAGCGATGAAAACTTACGAATGATGGCTTTTAACCTTATTGAGAGTTGCTATCTAAATCATGGTGCAACGGAGTTAGAGAGAAGGAGTTGGTAGAGTACATGTAATTAAGCTTTTTTAATTT
>JANZKA010000089.1 GCA_025060975.1 Candidatus Culexarchaeum nevadense | reverse complement strand
TGGGATAAAATCGTAGAATACTTCAAACACCTAGCAGAAAACTCAAATAGAATAAAAGTAGTAGAGCTAGGGAAAAGCACAGAAGGAAACCCATTCATACTAGCATACATAAGCTCACCAGAGAATCTTAAGAAACTTGAGGAGTATAGGCAAATATCATATAGATTGGCAAATCCAAGGGGGTTAAGTGATGAGGAGGCTTCAAAGCTTGCTAAGATTGGTAAAGCTGTTGTGGCAATAACTAATAGTCTTCATGCTACCGAGGTTGGTGGGACGCAGATGTCTATTGAATTAGCATACAAACTAGTAACAGGGGAAGATGAAACAACAAAAGAAATCCTAGACAACGTGATTCTATTATTATTCCCATGCTTTAACCCAGATGGTCAAATAATGGTGGTAGACTGGTACAATAAGTACTTGGGAACAGAGTATGAGGGGACGTCACCCCCATGGTTATACCATAAATATACAGGTCATGACAATAATAGGGATGCCATTGCATTAACTCAAAAGGAGTCTCAGATGTTTTCAAAAGTAATGTATAAGGAGTGGATGCCACAAGCATATATTGACAATCATCATATGGGGAGTTATGGTGCTAGGCTTTATATTCCTCCATGGTATGATCCCATATGTCCTGAAGTTGATCCATTGGTTTACCGTGAACATCAGTGGTTTGGTGGATTTATGGCTGTTAAACTCGAGGAGGCTGGATGCCAAGGAGTTGAGGGTGGCCCACCATTCACAGCAGAATGGACTGCATCATTCCTAAATCTGGCTAACCTAATGAATGTTTGTGCTATGCTCACTGAGTCTGCTAGTGTAAAGATTGCTACACCAATATATGTACATAAACACCAGTTAACTGGGAATAGAGGGAGAGTTGGAGATAAAAAGCAGTATAGCTTCCCAAACCCATGGCCTGGAGGGTGGTGGAGGCTAAAAGACATAATAAAGCAACAGTTGGTCTCTAATATGGCGGCACTAGAACTGGCGGCGAAAATGAAGGAAACTATACTGAAAAACATGTATATTAAGGCTAAGAGGAATATAGAGAAGGGGTTGAGTGAACCCCCCTATGCCTTCATAATATGTATGGAGGATCAGCATGACCCGAATACTGCACTGAAGATGATAGATGTTTTCAGGAAATTGGATGTTGAAGTTCATGTTGCTAAGAAACCCTTTAAGATTGGTAACACTATTTATCCAGCTGGAACCTTCGTGATATTCTCTGCACAGCCGAAGAGGGCTTTTGTGAAGTATGTTCTTGAGAGAACAGAGTATCCAGATAATGAGTGGACTCGTGCCCGTGATGGAACTCCATTAAGACCATATGATGTTGCAAGTTACACGATTCCAGATTATATGGGGGTTAAGGTTGATATTGCTATGGATAAATTTGATGGTGAATTCGAGATGATAGATGAAGTGACCTACCCGTATACTCCAGTAGCTGAATCCAAATTTGGATATATGTTGGATTGCAAATTGAATGATACTTTTGCAGCGGTAAATGTATTGTTATCTTCAGGGTTTAAGGTTTATAGGGTTTTGAAGGATGTTAAGGTTGGTGATGTAACTCTTCCAGTAGGCTCCTTCTACATCCCTGTTCAAGATAAAGTTGTAGATGTGCTTGATAGTGTTTCAAGGGAGTTTCATGTTCCAGTATATAAGTTGGAGTCTGAGTTGAATGTAGATTTCGTTGAAGTTAAGCAGGCTAGGGTTGGGATATATCAAAGATATTATGGTGGGAATATGGATGAGGGATGGACTAGATGGCTCTTAGAGCATTTTAGATTCCCAATTCAAGTGATTTTGGATGAGGATATTAGAGGTGGAAAGCTTTCTGAGAAGGTTGATGTACTCATATTTGCTGATGATAATCCGGCAATAATCCTTGGTGAGAGTAAGGAGGCTATTGAGAAGGCTCTAACTGAGAGGTTTAGGAGACCATTCGTCTTACCTCCAATTCCACCAGAATATATGAGTGGAATTAAGAAGGAGGGTGCTGAGAAGGTTAGGGAATTTGTGTCTAAGGGTGGAGTTTTATTGGCATTTAATGGTTCTTGTGATTTTGCAATAGAAGCTCTTAAACTTAAGCTGAATAATGTAGCTAAGACTCTCGATCCGAAGGTCTTCTTCTGTCCGGGATCTGTTCTAAATGTTAATGTTGATAATACACATCCATTATGTTATGGTATGCCTAAAACTTCAAAGGTCTTCTTCTATGATAGTCCAATACTAGAGATTCTGCCAACGTATTATAGTGAATTGTATGAGGCTCCAGTAACTTATCTTGAGAGTAACATTAAATCTAGTGGTTGGCTTATTGGTGAAAGTCACTTGTCTCGTAAACCAGCTTTAGTGGTGGCTAAGGAGGGTAGTGGTAAAGCTGTTTTATATGCTTTTAGACCGCAGTTTAGAGCTCAAACCCATGGTACTTTCAAGTTAGTGTTCAATGCTTTATACAAGTACTGTTAAGTGATTAATTTGAAATTAAATGGGTAATAAAACTAAACCTTATTTATTTTTTGTTTAAGGAGTTTTGTTTATCCGTGTTTGCATTTATCTTTTCTGAGGTCTATTATATCTTCGATTTCAGCTCCTGTCCCTATTAATGTAACTGGTGTTTTCAGTTCTTCTTCAATCCACTCCACATATTTCTTAGCTTCTTGTGGTAGTTCTTCAAATTGTTTCATTCCTCTACATTCTGGGAATAGTGCATCTATCTTTGTTATTGCTATTTGAGTGGCGCTGTTGAGCATGATGGCTCTCTTAGCATATTCGATGTTGAATGGAGCAACTCTCCTTATTCTACCAGTTACTGTTCCTTTTTCAATCCAACCTCTTTTCTCGATTTCTTCTAGTGTGAGTTCATTGGGTAGGGGTCCTCCTCCAACCCTTGTTACATATGCTTTGAATACCACTAATACTTCATCCACCTTTTTTGGTCCTACGCCAACTTCACTGCATATTGCTGATGCCGTGGTGTCTCTTCCAGTAACGTATGGGTATGTTCCATGGTATAGTGAGAGGAATGTGGCTTGTGTCCCTTCCAGTATTACTTTCTTCCCATTATCTACAGCTTCATTTACTTCTAGGGCTACGTCTGTTAGGTATTTCCCCAGTTCAGGTATATCTTTTGCAAGTTTCGCCTTTCTTCTAACTCTATCTGCTATTGCTGGTCCTACACCTTGCCCTGTGGTTCCTATGTTTTTTGATAGGTATTGATCTGATCTATCTTCCTCTATATGGTGTTCTTCTATTATTGAGGCTTGATGATCTATGCCTACTCTTCCATGTGTTTTTGTCATTTCTATTTCTTCTAACAGTATTTTTGGGTTTACGTTTGCTCCTGCTGCTATTAGTAATCTAGCATTTTCGTATACGAATGCGCTTGGTATAAGTCTAAGTCTATATGTCACATTGTTCCATACTACTGTATGTCCAGCATTTACTGATCCTGTTCTTACAGCTATGTCTATTTTATCTTTTAATGCTAAGTATGATACTATTTTCCCCTTCCCCTCGTCTCCGAAGAATCCTCCAACTACAACTGTTAAAGGCACTATTTTCACCTTACTTTAATTTAATTATCCTATCTATTACCTTTTCTATCTCCTCTTCTTTCACTCTTTCCGGGACCCATGTATACTTCCTTTCCTTTACGATTTCAGCTCCCATAATCTTCTTTAATGCTATTTCGAATGTTTTTAATCTCTCGTTATCTATCTTTACACATCTCTCCCAGTATGGGCAATCTTCTATCATGCATTTACTTCTACATGTAACTCTATATTTTCCTTCAGTAATTTTTTCAACTACTATTAGTGATGGGCATACTGGAACTTCTAATGTGAATATCGTCTTTCCATCTTCTTCATATTCCTT
>JANZKA010000088.1 GCA_025060975.1 Candidatus Culexarchaeum nevadense | reverse complement strand
TTCACATTTCCAGGCCAAAATGATTTAAATTGGAATACTCCAGAAGCTGGAACTATCCAAACATACCTGTAAACACCACCAGCACCAGTATTAACTGTGGATATATTCATCCATGGTTCACCGCCAGTTCTCATCATAATAGTTACTGGTATATTGGGAATGTTAGGCGTCAGCTGACCGCTGATAGTCACATTACCGCCAACAACAGCATATAGTGGCGTAACATGAATAGTTAATGTACTTGAACCTTTAAGAACAGTTAAAGGCTGCTCAACACTCATAGACCCCTCATACTCTTCATCACCAAGCCAATAAGCTCTAATAAAGTAGCTTCCCACATTCTCCGGAGACCAAACATACATATATGACCCATCAGATCCAGTTCTAACAGTGGCAATATCAACCCATAACTCTCCAACCTTATATTGAAGTACCACTTGTACATATGCTCTTACTGGCGATATAGCTCCAGAAATAGTTACATTACCATAAGCTTGAATAGTTGAAGGTGAAACAGAGCATGTTATTGTGGAAGGCTTCTTCTTAACAACAGTTAACTCATAGATAGAGCTTAAAGCAGGGGAGTGGATTGCATCCCCAGCCCAGCCAGCCCTAATCTTCCAAACACCATCAACATCAGGTCTAAATACATCTCTAAAACCTCCAGTAGCATCTATTGGGAGAAGCCTTGAAATCACTGTACCATTGGGACTTGTATAATTGACTGTCACCATAGCTCCACTAACCACGGGGCTTAAAACACCCTCAACAAGTATACTCCGCCCAAGGTAGATGCTAGTAGCATTTAGTGAAAGCGTAATTGAAGATGGAATCCTAGTAATGGTGAAAGAAACCGCTGGGCTTGTGGCACCGAAATGTGTATCATCACCAATCCAACTTGCCACAACACTCCATGATCCAATCATATTAGGAGTGTAAGTGACAGTATAAGATCCATCAGCTCCAGTTGATGTGGAAATAGTTGTAATGCTTCCATCAGGTCTCGTAAATGTTAATGTCACAGTTACACCTGAAACTGCTGGGGTTATAGCTCCCGATATGGATACGCTACCACCAATAACTGCCGTTGATGGAGAAACTGAACATGTCAATGTAGTTGAAAGTTTAACCCTAAAGCTAGCTGATGATGTAGCACTCTCACCACCATAAGTTGCAGTAACACTAACCGTATACTGTCCAACCATAGCATCTGATGGAAGTGTAAATGAAGTAGAATATCTACCATTAGTATCGGTACTCTTCTGATCCACAAAAACTGTTCCACCCAATGGATTCTTAACTATGAGACCCACAGATGCACCTGATACTGGAGAACCATCCTTCAAAACCAGCCCACTAATAGTAACAGACTCTCCACGTCTATAAGCCTCCTTATCCGTTGAAACTGTAACACTTAAAGCTGGATTTGCAAGAATACAAATAGAAGTTAATAGGGTTATACTTAAGAGGGAAATGCACGTCAGCAGTATAGTAAATAGAAAAATGGGGGATGTTATTTTTACCTTCAAGATCCTTCACCTATCCACCTGAAACAGTAAATGTAACTGTATAAACGTCAGCTAGTGGTCTCCAATCAGCTCTACCAGGAACACTATACCAAACATAGATCTTCACAGTATAATTCCCCAAGGGGATGTTTAGAGGTAATGTGAATCCATTGGCAATACTTATGAGTCTACCTACAGGAAGCTCAGAACCAACAACACCAATATTTAGTGGTACGTTATCTGGAGTTAAAACTTGAATGTAAACATTAGCTTTAACAGAAGCTCTACATGCCAATGTAGCATTAACAATCACTGTTTCACCAGGTTTGAATACACTCTTAGGTGTAAAATCACTAGCAAGAGTTACGCCACTTAAAACCTTAGATTCAAGTCCAATAACACTGAAAGTAGAGGTTTTCACAGAGTAATCCATCATATTATCAATAGCTCTAACAATAATACTGTAAGTTCCAAGTGGAGCATAATCCTCAAGTTTAAATTGTAATGGTAGAACAGCCACTCTAGATGAGACATTATAAGCTTTACTTAAAACTTTTGAGCCAAATGGATCACTTATAGTAACATTAACACTATCAACACCATAAAGATCTTCAACAACAATGTTGACCGTCACATTGTCACCTGGAGAATATGATGGTGCAAGTGATATTGATATGGATGGAGGATCATTAGTCACATACTTAAGTGCATTAATGGCGAGTATGGCATTTCCAGTGGGAGCACTAGCCAAAGTGTTAATTCCAGTTAACGCGTACATTATGTACCAGTGGAAATCTCTAACCAGACCATAACTGAAGAGCATGTGATCGCCTATAACGACATACTTTGCTTGAGTTGGAGCATACTCATAAGATGCCACAGTAACACCACTAATATGCTCTCTATAAAGCTTTGGAGTGGTATACTCCACAGCAGTCATAACCACATCAGCACCAGCCTTCACAGTTAATGTTGTTGCTATTCCATGAGTAACGTTACTCACACCCCAAGCCAATGGATGAGTGTGATTTATGTAATCTTTAGCTAAACCTCCAATTATCAGTGGACTCCACCATTCACCCTTAATCTCATCGCAAATATATGAGTGGAACAATGGAAATTCTGGGAATCCATATGCAAATAGAATACCCTTACCCTGAGCGAAAAGGTTCTGTAAAGCCTCAGTTCTAAACAGCCACCTCTCACATCCAATCAATGCCAAAGCCTTATACTCACTACTAAATATTAGAGCCCATGGATCATTAATCCCCCTATCAAACATTGTTTGAAGGAGTGGGTCAACGTCAAATCCATACTCTGAAGCCAGCAACCACCAATTGAACAGGTCTACTGTAGGCAGACATACGAGCTGACCACTATAAAGCCTCTCAACATACATAAATCCAGACGTTAATGGTACAGCTGTGCTACTTGAATCCGTAATGATGTATGGGATTCCCGTGAAAGCCAACTGGAAAACATCATCTTGCAAAACTTTTGCCACTGGAATCCTAACATCAATATTCAATGGAACTTCACATAACACACTACTACCATTGAGAACCCTCAAATAGCCAACATATTTTCCAGGATTAATGGAATTTGGAATCTCCACTTGCAAGTAGATTGAATTGAAAACTCCAGCTTCAACAAAGCCAACAGTAAACTGTGAACCAACACTAAATCTACTACCATGATTGAACAGCGAAGGCGTAGTCTCATATATCACAGGGTTAATGGTGTATATCAACCACCAAAGGGAAAGTGATGGATGCCTATGAATTGCAGGAGGCTTCTCAAATATGGCTAAACTAGCCACACTAGAAACATTACCAACAATCTCGAAGCGCAAATCCTTCCAATAGGAACTTGAAATAAACTCCAAATTCACAACTTTGAAGTCTCCTGGAAACATGGCTATAAGTGGAGCACTCTTAGAATCTACCTTCATGGGAAGCATTGAACTAACATTTACCGATAACCCCATCCTAGGAGGCTTATCAACCACTGGAAGACTGCTAAACCAGTAAAAGAGTCTATTAAACTCTATACGTGGAGACCCTGAAACATATGGAGTGTAAAATCCTTTCAAAACTATGGAACAGTCATACGTGTAGCATTCAGGAGGACATGGTGGAACTGTAAAGTTCAATGCAAATAACACCTTTTCACCCGGCTTAATAGTAACATTCTCGAAATGCATTTCCCCAAGCAAAGTCATCTCCCCAAGAAATGCAAAGCCACTAAGAGTCACATTCAAGTAATCATCACCAACATTACTTGCACGAAAGATATATGTTACACTAGAGTTGCTATACGCATACATTGGTCCAGAAGCTGTCAACATTAATACACCTACAGTTGGTCTTGGAATATACTCAAATCTAGATAGCCATACCAATAAATCCACCAAAAGCTTACCATTATCATCACGCCC
>JANZKA010000087.1 GCA_025060975.1 Candidatus Culexarchaeum nevadense | reverse complement strand
TTTATTTCGCAGTTCAACCTGATGGTGAGATTATCCCGTGCAGCCCGAGTCCAGATCTTGTCCCAGCCAGTTTAGGTAATGTCTGCTGTACCCCGCTGAGTGAAGCCTTAAACCCGGAGGCTAATATACAGGCTTGGCGTGGAATCGAGGCTTGTGGCGGATGCTGGTTGACGTGTACCACTGCCATATCCATGTATTATAGGCGCCCACTGGAAGCCGCTAAAAGGTATGTTGAGCTTAGCTTTGCGACGAGGACGCCCCGCAAGACGCGGGGCGGCCGCGGAGCCACCCCGGGGAAGCCGAAATATTAGGGTTGCGGGGCGCCTTGAAGTTTTAATTGGGTTTATTGTTTGTTTTTGATGGTGGGGACCCCCATTTTTGGGCAGGTATGTTTGTGGGTTTATGGTTTGGGTTTTATTGGATTTATGGAGATGTATGGGTGTGTTGAGCAAGTTTAAATGTTATGGTGTGCATTGTTTTGATTTGACTTCTCCCCCTCCTTTTCACTACTTAGTTTTTGTTGTATTGCAAATGCTAATGCTATTAGAGCTGAAGCTGCGGCTAGATCTGTTGCTATAGTTACTCCTGGGCATAGGTCTATAACGAGATTTGCAAATCGATATATTCCTAGGGGTATACCTTCTCTGGAGCCTATGAGGAAACTTGTTCTCTCATTTTCAATTACTAGGCTGGCAAGTTTTTCTGAAACTGAGTTTATTGGTTCCCCTTCAGGTTCGAAAACTATTATTGGTTCTCTCGCTCTTTCTCTAACAAGTTCATATAGGTTTTGTATGTAGACTTCGGTTTTGTGGGGTTTATGTGGGTAGCTTTTAACTTGTATTTGATATCTGGATTCAATGCCTTCAAATACTCCTCTAATAAAGGCATTTAATTCATTTGCTTTAACTGCTCCTATAGGTGCAATGACTAGTTCACCAACTTCGAATGTTTGAACTTCTCGGCCAATTCTCATACCCATTTCATGGGAAGCTTTTAAATCTCCAAGATAAGGCATTTGAACAATTGAAACTTTTCTAAAGTATCCTCTAACCTGAAATTTCCCAGGCCTAATCTTCTTGGGAAACTCACTTCCATCAACTATACCCATATATGCATGTGGCCCAATAATCTCCACAAAAACAACTTTTTCTGGGAAATCTAGATTAACTGGGATACTGGCACCCTCCTTTATAATTGCCCCAACCCTAACATTAACATCTATACTAGTGAAATTGTGACGCCCCCTCCTCACAGTATTTACCGCAAAAGACCCTGCACCAGACAATTCACCCATAATCTTCTTAGCAGCTTCAATTATAGAATCCATTTCAGCTGGCACATAAAATTTGACTGGAAGAACCCTCTCCACCTCTGGAATTTTAGATTTAATTTCTCTAGCTAAATCCTCTGCTGAAATATCACCACCAGCCAAAATGAGACCTGAAAAGTTTAATGGTTTTGCCAAAACATTTATTCCAGGGAAATTTTCCTTAAGAATCTCAGCTACCACACTCTCATAATCCTTCAATGTTTTAATAATAACTGAAAACTTGCTGAAATCAACCTCATTAAACCCGCTCAAACCCACTTCAATATAAACTCATCACCACATCCCCAACATATTCTTTTCGACACTCCACCGAAAAATTGGAAGTGTAAGAGGGTAAATAGGGGTACTGTTTAATGCTCTATCGTATTATAGCATTGAAAATGGTTTTAAAAGTCCCCAGCGTTTGCCCTCTGAATTGTGGTCTAAATGCGTATAACACTATTCTACCCTTCCCCTGTTTCACATCTATCAAAGCTGGTTTCCTACTCAGATACTTCTCCCCTATCAGCCAACCGCTCTGCATTATATCTGATTCTGGATATGTCATTGGTGTTTGGAAAGCTTCATTATTAAATGCTGGAACAAGTTCAAGTATCATGCTATTATGATACATAACATAAGCCAATTTCGGCATTCCATAGCAAAGTGGATGCGTATTATCAACGTTAACTTTTAGTATTGTTGATGGGCAGAAGAACTCCTTTGGATCAAGCTTCTTTGAAGGAATGTTTATTGGAAGTTTGAAGGCATCTATAGCTAATTCACAACTTGAATTGAAAGTTAACAGCGTCCCACCATTATTCACGAAATCCTTAACCTTCTCCAACCCCTCCTTCTTAATTCCACTCATATACTCCGGTGGTATAGGAGGTAAAACCACAGGTCTCCTATACAATTCTGAAAGAGCCTTCTCAATAGCCCCTTTACTCTCACCAAGAATCAATGCTGGATTATCATCAGCAAATATTAGTAGATCAATCTTCTCCATAAGCTTACCATCAACTATATCTTTATCCCTAATCACCTCATATGGAAATCCATGTTGCTCAAGAATCCACCTAGTCCACCCCTCATCCATATTACCACCATAATAACGCTGATAAATTCCAACCCTAAGCCTCTTAACCTCACAAACATCAACATCAAGCTTACACTTCAATGGAACTATTGGAACATGATACACGTTGGAGAGATATTCAAGTAAACTTTGATTAACATCACTTGGAATATAAAATGAACCTAATGGGTAAACATTACCATCAATAGTTATAGGTGAAAGAATTCTGAAAACACGTCCACCAGAATTCAAAACACCATTCACAACACCAAAAGCAGAGTTATATGCTGATGAAACAATGTAGCCGTAATCAGAACTTGAAACATTATACACTGGATAAACATTACCATCAACACGTCTAAACACACCCTCAAGCTTAACATCAAGAACATCCACTTTAACACCAAGATAATCTGGAACCGTAAATGTAGCTGTATCATAAGGTCTTATGGGAGTACCATCACGAGCACGAGTCCACTCATTATCAGGATAAATTGTCTTCTCCAAAAGATATCTAAGCAACCCCCTATAAGGCTGAGCTGCAAAAACAAAATACGTTCCACTAGGATAAACCCTATTACCAGCCTTAACCTCACCCTCACAAACAAAAACCTCAACACCCCACTTCAACAACAACTCCACCATCTTCAATGCAGCTCCAGGATCAGCTTGAGAATCTATTGGAATTGCATAAGCATATGGAGGCTCATTTAACCCCTTCTCTATATTCCGCTTAGCTTTAATGTACATATTCCTCAATATGGTATCCTTCATCCTAGCAGCCAACTCAAGAGCAGCAAGATTAGATATCAATTGCTGCCTCACAATATCCTTAAGCCTCCACCACCCTCCAGGCCATGGGTTTGGGAAGCTATACTGCTTTTTATCTCCAACTCTCCCTCTATTCCCAGTTAATTGATGCTTGTGAACATATATTGGTGTAGCAATCTTTACACTAGCAGACTCAGTAAGCATAGCACAAACATTCATTAAATTAGCCATATCCAAGAAGCCTGCAAGCATCTCAGCAGTATAAGGTGGGCCACCCTCAACTCCTTGGCATCCAGCCTCCTCAAGTTTAACAGCCATAAATCCACCAAACCACTGATGTTCACGATAAACCAATGGATCAACTTCAGGACAAATGGGATCATAAAATGGAGGAATATACAATCTAGCACCATAACTCCCCATCTGATGATTATCAATGAAAACCTGAGGCTTCCAAAACCTATAGATTGCGTCAGCAATCAAATTAGACTCCACTTGAGTAAGCATCCAAGCATCCCTATTATTATCATGACCCACATACTTATGATATAACCATGGAAGAGAAGTCCCCTCATACTCAGTTCCAAGATACTTATAATACCAGTCTACAACCATAATCTGACCATCAGGATTAATACACGGGAACAATAATAGAATCACATTGTCTAGAATTTCTTTTGTTGTTTCATCTTCCCCTGTTACTAGTTTGTATGCTAATTCAATAGACATCTGCGTCCCACCAACCTCAGTAGCATGAAGACTATTAGTTATAACGAAGACCACTTTACCCTC
>JANZKA010000086.1 GCA_025060975.1 Candidatus Culexarchaeum nevadense | reverse complement strand
AACGTTAAATCTACATAAATAATTAAAGGTTTATGGTGAAAGATTTTATGGAAAAATACGATGCAATAGTAATTGGAGGAGGAATATTTGGTCTCACATCAGCATACCACATAAAAAGGGAAAACCCAGAACATAAAGTGCTACTTTTAGAGGAAAGGGGGGCTGCAGGTCAAGGTAATACTGCAAAAAGTGCTGGATGCTTCAGAGCATTCTTCCACTCAAAAACAAATTTGAAAATGGCAAATTCCTCCATAGAATTCTATAAGCATATTCAAGAAGTAGAGAGGTTCAATCTTGGAATTAGATGGATTGGATACCTATGGTTATTTGATGAAGAACAATTCCACAGTTTGGAACCATACCTCAAAGATATGGAGCCACTTAGAATAGAATACAGGATTGTAAGCAATGAAGAGATAAAGGAAAAGATAAACCCAAACATGAAGGCAAGTGAATCAGGGATAAGTGGACTTAGAGACATAGAAATAGGATTACTAGTGAAGAAAGCTGGTAAAATGGATGTGGAGAAACTTGTGGAATACTATGAATCTAAATTCAAATCTATAGGTGGGAAAGTGGCTTATGGGATCAAAGTGAATAGGATAATAGTAGAAGCTGAAGAGAAACTTGGACTTCCAGGAGAACCATACTTCTGGCAGAAAACGAAAGCCACAGGAGTTGAAGTTGAAGGGAAGATAATAGAAGCTGAAAAAATTGTAGTGGCAGCTGGGGTATGGGCTGATAGACTACTACACCCATTGGGGATAGACACGTATCAGAGAGCTAAGAAAAGACAAGTATTCGTTGTGAAAGCAGAAGGAGAACTGGAGAAGCTACTATATACAAGGGGGTTCAATGCTGAAGGCTGTCTACCATTCACAATACTCCCACAACCAAGAATATACATTAAACCAGACATCGATGAAAGAAACTTCTGGATTGGATATGCAGACGACTTCCTAAGACCAATAGCAATTGAAGATGACCCCCAACCTGAAGAAAACTTCTATAGATATGGTATACACCCAATACTATCCACATACATGCCACAATTCGAGCAAGCTAAATTAGTAAACTCGTGGGCTGGACAATATGGAATCAACACATATGATGGGCAACCAGTAGTATTCCAAGAAGGGGGGATAATAGTAGCCACAGCAGATAGTGGAAGTGGGATAATGAAGGGGGATGCTATAGGGAGAATTGTCGCAGCAATATACAATGGGAGAAGAGAAGTAGAGCTCTTCGGTGGAGAAATATTCAACGTAGAAGACATAGGAATAGAAAAGAGGAAAGTGGAGAGGGAAAAGTTCATAATATAACGCAAATTTAAACCCTCAGGAGACCGTCGTCTCTTCACCATTCAGAATTCAAATTCACATCATAGGGCAATAGGTATTATGGTAGAACTCAAAATAAAATTTAACGCAAAACATCAAATCAACAATTGAAGTAACATTTAACTTTACAAGAAACCTATATAGTTTTAGATGAAACTTGACATTAAAGCTTAGGGAAGGTGAAGAGTTAATTTTAAAGTTGAAGCCTCACTCCATAGCATTCATAGAGCTATACTTCACAGGGGTATACATTGCTGTTGTAAGCATACTTGCAAGAATATATTCAGATGAGATAGCCATGAAAGTTGTCAAACTACTTGGTTTAAACATGATTCCAATAGAATACATGTCCACACTGGTTTGGGCATTTGCAATTATGCTACCATTCATAGTTATGTTCATAGCTAAATCATCAATTAAATGGCTTGTAGCTGGACTAACAATAGTAATTGCATCTATAACCATAAGATTTGGAACTGGGATAAACGAGTCAACATCAAGCTTATTCATGGGGGTAATATGGTTTGCATTAAGCAACATGTACAAGAATGCACACACATACTACATAACTACCGATAGAATAATCTCAGAATACAAGTTCATTAGGGAGAAGATCAGGGAGATAAGCTACCAATACATTACAGATTTAGTTGTAGAGAAGGGGGTTATTGGAAGAATACTGAATGTGGGAACCATAATACCAATATCCACAGCTGGACTTGGACTTGGAGGGGAAATAGCAGCCATAAGTGGGAAAATGGATGCAAAACAATTAAGCTTAGGAGTTATAGCAGGCACAAACATTGTAATACCAAGGGGGAGAAGTCCAAACGTCCTATTTGGAGTGAAAGACCCAATGAAAGTTAAAGAGATAATATCTAGGGAGATGGCTAAACATAGTGAAAGTGGAATACTGACGAAAATATCTGAAAACCTTGAGAAGATATTGGAGAAGACGGAGAAGAAGGAAGATTTAGCCACTGGATCCATAGGAGATAAGCCTAAGGGAGAGTAAATCCACATCTATCTCAGCTTTACTACGCCAACCAATACTTAAATGATCATCTTTAACATCCAAATAGCCGAGCCTAACAAACCTTTCTAAAAGTAGTTCAACCCTCCATCTTGGAAGCTTCTCTGCAAGTAAATCCTCTAAATCCCTCATTCTAACACTACCACCCCTAGAGTTTATTATGGAGATACATGCAGCTAAAGCTCCAAGCTCATCAATACTCCAACCAGCAGTTAAAACATCGGTAATCTTAGCTGGATATCTAAATGTAACCATGAAGAGTGCTCTATCATAATCTTCAGCTCTAGGCTCGGAAACCTCTTCCATAAAAACTACTTTAACTTTCAATCCAAATTTTGCAAGCTCCTCATCCAAAATCTTAATGATATCAAGATATCTTCTACCCAGAGATCTCCTAAGCTCCCACCCTTTAACCCCAGGTCTCCTATGTCTCTGTATTAGTAGAAGTTGAGCTGCACGCTCAATTTTAGAACTCAAATCAGCTCTTTCCGACATCCTTAACCCTCCTCAACCACTCATCATATGATATGGATACTGCAATGGAATTCGAACCTAAAACTTGAATCTTCTCCTCATATGGTATGATCACATAATCATCAGCCTTAGGATCGTAATCCAACCCAACATAACCATAAGATACAAGGTATGAAAGCATATAAGCCTTCAAAACAGATTCCTCAAAACTATTGGATTTTATGAAATCCCAATAATAGATTTTACCATCCTTAGAGGAATCCTTAACTCTACGCCAAAACTCCTCAACCATCTCACTAAATGAGCCTCTTAAAGCAAGCTTCTCCCTAATAAGATCCTCAATAGACATGGATTCAGTAGCGGGTATTTGATGTGGAAGTCTACCCCACCTATCCTTTAAAGGTGGGAGATTAAGCCAATACTTCGCAGCCTCTTCAAAACCCACACGTGATATCATCTTCACAGAAGCTATGGGGCGTAAAGCTTGACACAATACATGTGCAAGATCACTTAAACTCAAACTCTTAACTTTAGCTTCAATTATTAATGGATCGAAATATAGTTTAAAGGATTTATCCCTAATCCATCTACCCTGAAACTCGACAATCCTACTTAAAGCCTCCAAAGCCTCCAAATCTAAAATTAAATCCTCCGTGGAACTTGATTGAGAAAGGAAATCCTTAAGATACTTAATATACCTCTCAACTTCAATGGTGAATGGATCTACACCTCTACGTAGGACACGTTCACACGTACTTATAATCCTCTCCACATATTCACGTTTAACTTTAAAACTCACTTGGACACCACCCTAACTTCAGACCTTCCACCAACGTTTTGTACAAATATTATGTTAACCTTCCCCTCTCCAACAATTATTGGACTTGGAGTTATAGCCAGATACTGAGCTTCAGAATCCTTGAAATATGATAGAATACACTTAAATATTGCCTCCCTATTCCTTGGATCCATGTGAATATCAAATTCATCCACAGCTCTAAATGGAGATTTTATGAATCTCTGAGCTGCCAATAGAAATGATACTATCGCAATTGTCCTCTCACCACCACTCTGAGAATACCCATCAAGTAGAATTGGCTCACAACCCCTAAAAC
>JANZKA010000085.1 GCA_025060975.1 Candidatus Culexarchaeum nevadense | reverse complement strand
TTGGTGGATTACGCAATAATTATTGATTAGAAATTATTCGAGAGCTATAAATCTAGTTAAATGTAAATCCATAATTAACTTTCTAATTTTATCTTCAACTTCACCCTTCTCCATAGTTAATGGTGGACGAACATAAGGTTTAACTGGTGAACCCATAAGCTTCATCAAAATCTTCACTGCAGATGGAAAAGATGATGAGTAATCATAAACCTTTACAATTCTAAGTAGAGTTTTCCATGCATTGTAAGCCTTTGAAAAATCACCCTCCATCCAACCATCATAAATCTCCCTATGAAGTTTTGGAGTTGCATTTGCCAATGCCATTATACCACCATCACCACCCATCATCAATGTTGGAAGGAACATGTCATCCATACCAGTAAATATTGAGAAATCACTTCTAACACTCTTCAAATCAATTATCAAATTTCTAAGATACGTGAAACTATCAAAAGTGATTTTTGCTCCAACAATATTACTATACTCAGATGCAAGCTCCAAATACATTTGAATTGGAATATTAATCCCAGTAGTTAATGGAATATTATAGACTATTACTGGTATCTCAAGCTTCTCAGCAATCATGGAGAAATGGCTTTTCAAACCCTCATATGTAGGTTTAAAGAAGAATGGTGGAGTAACTATCACACCATCCACACCCAAATCCTTAAAAATCTTACCCAACTCCAAACTATGAGCAGTAGAATTAGAGCTTATTCCAGGTATAACCTTTACCATACCATGAGCCTCCTCCAAAACAATTTTAACTAGAAGTACACTCTCATCCCTACTCAGATGAACAAACTCACCAGTAGTACTATTAGGGAATAATCCATGAACACCCCCCTCAACCTGATATCTAACAAGCCACTTCAAAACCTCAACATCAATAGAGAAATCCTCTTTAAATGGAGTTATCATAGGCGTAATTACACCATGAAACTTAACAGGCATAACAAACACCAAATACGATTAAATATTATCCACACAAAAACCTCATATACCTTACCACAACATAGTCCAATATAGGTGAATTGAAATGGTGAAAATCCTAATAGTATACGACTCAAAAACAGGGAATACTGAGCAAATGGCATACGCAATAGCTGAAGGAGCAAAACAAGTAGAAGGTGTAGAAGTAACCGTGAAAAGAGTTGACAACACAAAACTAGAAGACCTATTAAACGCAGATGGAATAATAATTGGCTCACCAACACGCTACGGTCAAATGTCAGCTAAAATAAAAGATCTAATAGAAAGAACAATTGAAATTCATGGGAAACTTGAAGGTAAAGTTGGTGCAGCCTTCACAAGCTCAGGAGGAATTGGAACAGGAGCTGAAACAACACTACTCTCAATAATTCAAGCCATGCTAATACATGGAATGATAATTCAAGGAAGATCAGATGATAAACATTACGGAGCCACAGCTTTTGAAAAACCAAATGAAGAAGAACTTGAAGTATGCCGTGAACTTGGGAGGAGAACTGCAGAACTAACTAAAAAACTTCACAAAAATTAACGTTTTAAAGTTGAGAAAACAAATTTATTGTGAGGTGAATCCATGATTAAAATTAAATGGTTTGGACATGCAGCATTCTCAGTCAACATAGATGGGAAAATATTCTATGTGGATCCATGGATAAAGAATCCATTAAATCCAAGTAAAGAGATCCCAGAAGAAGCTCCAGACTACATAATAGTTACACACGATCATGGCGACCATCTTGGAGAAACCATTGATATAATGAAGAAACATAACAAAACCAAGTTGATATCAATATATGAAATAGCATCATATGTAGCTGAACAGATAAAAGCGGAAGAGAGAGTTATTGGAGCAAACATAGGTGGACCAATAGACCTAGGAGATGGATATAAAGTAATATTAACCGTGGCACATCACTCAAGTGGAAGGGGGAACGCTACTGGAACAGTATTTGGTAGGGAGGGGAAATACGTTTACCACGCTGGAGACACAGGATTAACATATGACATGAAAATAATAGGGGAATTATACAAACCAATAGTGGCATTAATACCCATAGGAGGACACTTCACCATGGGACCTATGGAAGCAGCATATGCAACTCAAATGATAAACCCAAAATACGTTATACCAATGCACTACAAAACATTCCCAATAATAGCTGGATCCCCAGAAGAATTCAAGAAATACTTAGATGAATTAAAAGTGAAAGTTGAATTAATAATTCTAAAACCAGGTGAAGAAGTTAAATTGGAAGTCTAATGTGCACTGAACTATCCACATAAAAAATTTTCCAAAGATAGAGGGATAAGTTAATATATAACTATTGTTATATTTATGTAAGGGAGTTTCATGGTAGGCGATTTAACCTGCCCTGCAAATAAATGATAAAAAATGGATGTATATTGATTCTAAAAGTAGGAATTATTCAGTTACAATAATGGAAAAGACTTTTCGAAGTAAACGTTTAAAATGCATATTTCCAAGGGAAGAACCCCCTCATTGTAATATCACAAATACTGCGGAGGGATTCTAATGACTGGTAAAGTGACTTATTTAAGTATAGATAAATTGAAGCAACCCGTATCGGTTGATCTGAGAAGGGTCATCTTAACCAAATATAGTCAGCTATTAAGGGATGGTATTGTGAGAGAGCCCATTGTAATTGAGGGGGATACGAGGGTTGTTTTAAGAGGATTTGAATTATTAGAAGCTTTAAAACTACTTTCAGCCGAAATAGTTCCAGTAGTGCAAGTTGATCCATCGAAGGTGAAAGTAAAGCCAATAACGTTGAAAGATGTACTCGTTGCAGGCGTGAGAGGCCCAAAGCTTACATATGGAAGCTTTGAGGTACATGTGGATGAGGATATTCCAAGTATAGAGGTAGGTTTAAGTGAATTAGATGGTTGGAGGAAGTATTATGGTGGTAAGCTCAGAGTTTACAATGATACTCTAGAGTTACTGTATAAGGATTGGCCAACCCCACTCGTTAAACTGAGGTCGCTCTCCTATGGGGGGAGGAATGTGTGGGCAAAACTTGAGGGGGTAAATCCATACAGTAATAGCGTTAAAGATAGGATTGGATGGTCTATGATAATGGCTGCCATTGAAGAGAGGGAGATTGGGGATGTATTGTATGAAGCCACATCAACAAACACTGGTATAGCCATAACAGCCATAGCAAATATGCTTGGAAAGAAGACTAAACTCTTCATACCACAAACAATACAAAGAGTCAGCGATATCTTCTTAAAAGTTTTGGGTGCAGATGTTGTGAGAATGCCGATAAGCTTAACCGTTGAAGCTATTGGAGATGTTGATTCTAAAGCTAAAATCGAGGGGGCCACGCACCTAAACCAATTTGAAAATGATTCAAACTTTAAAGTTCACCTTAAATACACAGCAAGAGAGTTAGATGAGCAATTAATGAGCATAGGTCTTAAACCCAATTATATAATAGGAGGTTTAGGGACGTCAGGTCACATGAGTGCAATTTCCATTTACTTCAAAAGTAAATACGGGGAAACTGTTGAAATTGTAGGGGTTCAACCAGCTCCAAATGAGATTATTCCAGGCATACGTAGAATAGAAACTGGCATGAAATGGATCCACTGGGCTGAATTCGATAGAATTGTAGATGTTAGTCTGAAAGAAGCTGTGGAGGGAGCTATAACTATTGCGAGGAGGGAGGGGCTTTTAATAGGATTAAGCTCTGGAGCCGTTGTCAGCGCATTCAATAAAATAGCGAAAGATGAAGGTATTTACATACTGATATTCCCAGACACAGGATATAAGTATGCAGAACAGTTTGAAAAATATCTTTCAAATCAATTATGATAGTAATTGTTTAGGGTACAATGACACTTTTAGGCCAAGGTTCAACTAAATACTTTTCCACAATACCACATGGCACCAGTAATACGAAAGCCCAGCCACTCCAATTCCTAGCAAACATGCCCTTCTCAGTTAATTCAATCCCCCAACTGTAAGTCTTAATATTTCCAAGTAGCTTATCAATGTATAAACTATACTTCAAACCTGTTTTACCAATTAATGAGTGGAAGTCTTCATTAAACATGT
>JANZKA010000084.1 GCA_025060975.1 Candidatus Culexarchaeum nevadense | reverse complement strand
TTTATGTTTGAATTATGCGTAAATTTTTCGACAATCGTCGAAAGGTATATAGACAATTTATAGTTAATTATAAAGTGAACTAAGTTTTAAATTTGTTATTACATATTCCACCATTTTAGGACTATTATTATTGTGTGGATGCATGGTTGGTTAGGGATTTCTTTGTATTGACTTGCTAATTAACTTTTAAAGTTTTATTCCTCCAGTTTTTATGCGATAACTGGATTGGGAGAGAATATTCTTAATCTAAAGTGTTGGAGTTGTGGGTTTAGGGTTGGAGATGATTAATATCATTTGTGATGATGTGGGGTTGGTGAAGGTTTTGGGTAAATAGGGTGGATTTGTGGAGTGGGTTTGTCTTGGTGAAGGTGTATGGGGATAGGGTGATCATAGAATTGTATAAGCTACTAGACTTAACTCAGTATTTCGCAGGTTGGAAGGCCGTTGAAGGGGTCTTCATGACTTCGATTTTAAAAATGGGTTGTGTTGTGGTGGGTGTTTGTTTGTGTGTATGGTTAGTATATGAATTTTATTCCTATTTTTTTGGCTTCTTCTATCCATGAGGGGACTGGTGGTGTGAGTTTGTCTTCTGGTAGTGCTGGTATTTCTAGTAGCATGGGCCCCTCGTATTTTATTAGTTCTTTTAGTTTTCTTTCAACTTCTTTTGGGTCTTCTAGTTTTGAGGTGTTTAATCCGAATCCTTCGGCTATTTTCGTGTAGTCTATGTTTTTGAAGTCTGTTTCGAAGTATTTTGGTCCGTATTTGAATAGTATGGAGGCTCTTATCCATCCATAGCTTTGATTGTTGAATAAGATTATTTTTACGTTTGCGTTTAGTCTTGTTATTGTTTCGAATTCTCCTACTGTGAATCCGAAGCTTCCATCTCCTGTTAATGCTATTATTGTTGATTTTGGTTTTGCTAGGTATGCTCCTATGGCTGCTGGTATTGCGTATCCTAGTGCTCCCATTGAGTAGTTGAATAGTATCTTTCTACCTGCTTCTTTGATTTTTAGGAATGCTGCTGTGTATATTGCACTTATACCTGCATCGCATGTTAGTATGTGGTTTTTTGGTAGTAGTTTTTCGAGTGTTTTTATTATTTTTATTGGGTTTGGTGGATGTTCATTGGATGTTATGTGTGGAGCTATTTTCTCTTCAAACATTGCTTTCATTTCCTTTAATTCCTCTATTAACCTACTTCTAACGGTTCCCTTGCCGATTTTTGTTTTCAGTATTTTTATCATTAATTTTAGAGTGGTTTTTGCATCTCCTATTAATGATACTTCTGTTTTTAGATTGTTTCCAACTTCTGCTTCACTTATATCTAGATGTATGATTTTTGTGTCTTTTGGTGGTAGTGTCCATGAGTTTGTAGCTGCATAATCTGTGTTGCAACCTATATAGAATACTAGTTCTGCGTTTTTCAGGATTTCATTGGAGAAGCTTGTCCCCCCTCTAGATCCAATAACTCCTATGGATAGTGGATGTGTTTCTGGGAAGCTCCCCTTACCTGTAATTGTTGTTCCTACTGGTATGTTTAGTAGTTCTGCTAATTCAATTATTTCATCCCATGCTTGTGAGTATAATACGCCTTGACCACAAACTATAACTGGTTTCTCGCTGGATAATAGTAATTCCACAGCTTTCATAATCATATCTTCTTCAGCTGTGAATCTATGACCTGGATACTTTGTGAATTCTTTTTGTGCATATAAATCTGATACTTCAACATCTTCTTCTAATACGTTTACTGGTATTCTAATATGTACTGGGCCAGGTTTACCACAAGTTGCTAATCTGAAGGCTCTTCTAATTGTGAATGGTATATCTTGACTTCTAAGTACTGTTAGAGTTTCCTTGGTAATTCCAGTGAATAATGCTGTTTGATTTATTCCTGTTAACATATTCCTCTTTTCCAAGTGTAGTGGGGTGTCTGTGGTTATAGCTATCATGGGTAGTGATGATGCATAGGCTTCAACGATTGCTGGTAGTATGTGAGCTACCCCTGCACTTGGAGCTTCACAAACCCCTGGCTTATATGATACCCTAGCATAACCATCTGCAGCGAAACATGCATTCCTCTCATCTCTAAACATTACATGCCCTACATCTCTGAATTCCAGCCAATCAACGTATAATGGTAGTGTTGTTTCCCCTGGTAAACCGAAAACGTATTCAACATCGTATTCCTTTAACATTGTTAATAGTATTTTTGACCCCTTCACATTCCATCACCATTCATGATAATGGTTCTTTTAAATCTAATCTCTTTTCGAGAACTTCTGGGTTTGCAATGTTTTCTGGTTTGTATCCACATAAAACTCTTATAACATCTCTATGTACCATAACTGTCTCCCTCTCATAAGCTTCATATGTACATGAAGCGAAGTGTGGTGTAATTATTACATTGTTTAATTGTAGTAGTGGGTTATCTCTATCTGGAGGCTCTTTCTCAAATACATCTAATGCAGCTCCAGCTATCCATCCTTCTCTTAAAGCTTTTATTAATGCATTTTCATCAATTATTGCTCCACGTGCTGTGTTTACTAGGTATGCTGATGGTTTCATGAGCTTTAATTCAGCTTCACCAATCATGTGATATGTTTCTTTTGTTAGAGCTGCATGTATTGTCACTATATCTGATTCCATTAGTAAATGTTTTAGATCATTGGTTAAAGTTATATTTATCCCTGAGAGAACTTCTGGTTTTATGTAGGGGTCGTATCCCAATAATTTTACTCCAAAGGATTGTAGGATCCTTGCAACTCTCCTTCCTATAGCTCCTAAACCTATTATCCCAACAATTTTACCTTTAAGTTCACGGGTGAAATTCCCTCTATCCACTAATAGTTTATCTCTCCATACCCCATTTCTAAGAGCATGATCTAAGAAGCATACTTTTTTGAGTAGGCATAGTATTAGGGTTACTGTGAATTCCGCGACACTATCTGAATTAGCTTCTGGTGAGTATACTACTGGAATCCCCCTTTCTGTGGCTGCTTCTAAATCCACATTGTCTGGTCCAGGTTTAGATCCATACTTCCCTATAACTTTAAGTTTTGGGCTTTCCATTATAACTTTCCTTGAAACTCTATGTTGTGATGTTATTATTATGGCATCACAATCTTTGAGTATTCTTATTAAGTCTTCTTCACCGTAATATATTCCAGGTTCCCCTGTTACTACTTGGGCGATTCCATTGAAGAGTTTATGGGATTCAGGCCATTCAGGTTCAGGTATGAATACTTTGAATTGCTTCATTTAACCACATAGAATTTTAGATTTTATGAATTTAAGAATATTACTTGAAGCTATATTTATTGGTTAGATTTGTTTCACTATGCTAATTATCTTTGAAACTAGCTCATTTCCTGATTTTGGTGTTATTCTACTCCATCTAGTTAACCTAGTTTCATATACATTTAGATCGTATGCCTTTAAATCTGGTATGTATCCAATATAATCTTCAGAATAATTTGATAGTATAACATTCCTATAACCCATTGAATATATGTGGTTTTTGATTTTCAATCCATACTCCACAAATAATTCTCCTGGTATGGATATCATTATGAGTTCTCTTCCAATTCTCAGTATTTTAAATAGGGTTTCAATCATAATTCTACCATCTTTTGCAACTTCATACTCTTCTTCAGCATAGAATAATTTCCACATGTACTCTTCTTCATTTAATCTTCCACTACACTCCATTAATGCTTCCTCATATCTTTTCCTTGCTTCTCTAATTCTTGGAGGTTCTCTAAAATTCACATCTAAATAGACTTCTTCAACTTCAAGATCTATCTTCTCAATTTCTATGGATTTACTTGTTAAATCTTCTAAAACATTTAATGCTATTTTTGAAGCCATTTTATACATGTAAGTTTTATTCTTAAATTTTGGATCTACATTTCCAGAAGCTCCAGTTGTAAATGTACATTTAACTTTATATTCATCCATTTTACTGTATATGGCTCCAGGGTAGTCTGATGATATATTTAAATTCATGTTGCATGATGGGTGGCATGTGTAATTCATTAGAATCATTCTCCCATGATCTGTTCTGAAATATATGTATGGTATATCCTCATCCACTAAGCCATCTCCATATATTTTATTGTATGTTAGGTTTTCAGTTTTTGTAGTTCCAATTCTAATATTGGCT
>JANZKA010000083.1 GCA_025060975.1 Candidatus Culexarchaeum nevadense | reverse complement strand
TAAGCATATTTCACATTGTTTTGAGGAGGATCATTACATAGATTTTAGAGGTTGCATTAACTATGTGGAGGATTCAGCTCTTAGAGTACGGGTATATAGGTGTGATGATGGTGAAATCAAGTATAAATTGACATTTAAAGGTCCTAGAACTTCAATGGATATTAAGGTTAGAGAGGAGATTGAAATGGATTTAATGGATGATAGGTTGCTGGAGATTTTTAGGAAACTTGGATTTAGAGATCTTATTGTTAGGAAGGTTAGAGATGAGTATTCTAAAGGCGATTTGAAGGTCTATATTGATGATGTTGAGGGTCTCGGGGTTTTCATGGAAATTGAAGTTTTAAACGTAGAGTCTAAGGAGGCATATATGGGTAGATTGATGGAATTATTGGATTCATTGAATTTATCTAATCGCCCCCTCATAGTTAAAACATATTTGGAGCTTATACTTCAACGTGAATGTTGATTATTCAATTTCAGCTTTCCCTTTCT
This sequence comes from Candidatus Culexarchaeum nevadense, assembly GCA_025060975.1. Taxonomy (GTDB): domain Archaea; phylum Thermoproteota; class Methanomethylicia; order Culexarchaeales; family Culexarchaeaceae; genus Culexarchaeum; species Culexarchaeum nevadense. Next base: position 3,683 of record JANZKA010000083.1, on the reverse strand, counting down.
TTATAGCTCTGGATAGGCTGAATGGTATTGCAGTTAGCATAGCTAGAGCTTGTATTGCGAAGGATCTTGTTATGGCATTGGATAAGTCTGTTAATGTGTATCCATCCAAATCTTCCACACCTTTTGATGATATGAGTTTTGATGCTACATCGTATGGTATGTATTGAACCATTGATAATATTGCTACATTGAGGCTTAATAGCATACCTATATTTGCTGATATTGATCTTAGGGAGGATGCAACCCCCCTCTTCCCTGCAGGTACACTTGTCATTATTGAACTTGTGTTTGGTGAGAGGAATAATCCAGTTCCAAATCCGAAGATTACTTCATATAGTATTATCATGTTTATGTTGCTGGATGGGTTTATGGTTGATAATCCTAGGAAGGCTGTGGCTGATGATATTAATCCGATCACGGTTATGGGTATGTAGCCATACTTATCAGATAATCTACCACCTAAAACTCCAAATACTAGGTATGATGCTTCAAAGGGGACTATTAAGAGTCCAGAGGATGTGGCGGAGAATCCTCTAACTATTTCAAGGTATAATACGAGGAGTGTTGAGAATGCTCCGAATCCTATTGAGTATAAGAGTTGAGCTGTAATTCCACCGGTAAACTGCCATATTTTGAATAAACGTAGATCTAATGCTGGTTGCAGTATTCTGATCTCCCATAATACGAATATGGCGAGTAGTATGAGTGATGTTACTAGTAGGATTGATGCTATTTGAATATATCTACTTCCAAATGTGAACATAGTTAATGATAGTAGGATGCTTGTGAGGAATGCTGTGAATAGTGTGAATCCACCAATATCTATTTTTGGCTTTTCTTCAGGTTTATATGATTCTCTTAATGTATGCATTCCCCATAAGTAGAATATGAATCCAATTGGAACGTATATCAGGTATATCCATCTCCACCCCATAAAATCAATTATTATACCACTCAAAGATAACCCTGCAACTGCACCAACTCTCCATGCTACTTGATTTATTCCAAGCCATGTTGCCAATGAATTTCTTGGAACATTATCTGTTAATATCGTTACACTTAATGTCATTAGTAGTGCTCCACCTACCCCTTGAATTATCCTTGCAATTATGAGTATGTATGGGTTTGGTGCAAATCCAGCTATTATAGCTGCACATATGAATATTAGGAAACCTAAATTGAATAGTCTAACCCTCCCATACAAATCTGACAATCTACCAATAATTAGTTGGATTATAGTTGAGCCAAACATGTACCCCTGAATTATCCATAGCATAGTATCCACATTAGCATTAAGTGCACTAGCTATTACAGGTAATCCCACAACAGCTAACCTAGCATTTAAACCAGTTAAAAATGATGCTAAAGTGGTAACTGATATTACATTTAAAATCCTCGACCCACTTCTACTGGTATTGCTACACGTATCTCTCACCATCCATCAATGAATATTCACCTAAAGATTTCCAAAATTATATTCAGTGAATCTTATATAGCTTACCATAAAACCACTTACAATAAACAATCTTGAATCATTATTTCTAAAATCAACATAGACTTTACCCAATAATTAGGGAATTCTGTAATGTTAATGGTGATTTGATGGGAAGGCTTGTTGGAGAAGTTGTTGCAAATTGTTTGCTGCTTTGTTCTTTAAGTATTTGGGGTTTATTCACATTTATTCATCTATTTCACTCCATCAATTATCTTGTATTGTCCAAGTCCTGCAGTTCTCATTATCCCGGTTCCACTATACTCCCCCATTTTTATTAATGCTGCAATTATATTCCCAATACTATTCAAAGCCTTTTCCGATACTTCAAAGGTTACTTCTCCTATGAATCCTTGTTGATTCTTCCTACTCCCCTCTCTAGCCCACACGGTTTTTATCCCCTCTGGATATTCATATACTCTTATATGGTCATTGTCTATCATGTATTCAAGTTCCCCTCTTTTCGGTATTTCATAATTCTTCATCCATATCCTCATTAAATTCCTCAACATGGCATTAGGGTTTGGGATTGGTTGATATGCTCTCCCCTCCTTCCTCCTAACTTCATAAACACTCTTCTCAGAAGTTCCACTAACCCTCTTTGGATAGACTAGTTCACTTTTGAAACATGTGGGGGATATGAATTTCAATGTAAACTTATCTTCCAATTCACTATTCAATAATTGATTGTAACTCACTACTTTAACTTCCATACCATTTAAACTAAACCTTATATTGTCTAAGATTACTTCGTTTTCTATAACTCGTATTATTGCTAGTGGATTTAGATATTCACTATTAAGCAAATTTATTCTAAACTTATACTTTCCAGGTCCTCCACCATAATATACTGGTTCACCACTAACACTATTCATTAATGTTGAAACACTATATGGCTTTATAGTTGAAGTATCATGAAGATTCTTAGCTAAATCCACATTTGCATCTCTAAGCATTTTAAAGAAGAAGTTTTGTATTGCAAACCCAGTATACCTCAAGAATTTAAATCTACTATGAGCTTCCAAATTAAATGTTAATGATATTATAGACTTCTCTTGCATAAAACACTCAACAAATATTTACTTACAATTGTAGGATTTAACGTTAATCTTAAGGTAAAGGTAGCGGGAATAGTGAACGTTTGTAATTCAAGATGAGAATTCAAATAGTAATAAAAAGTATTACAGTAGCATGACTAATGTTAAGATAAGTATAAGCATCCCAGAAGCTCTTCTAAAGAAGGTTGATGAGATATGTAAATCAATGAATATGGCTAGAACTGAATTTATCACTAAGGTATTGGAGGAAAAGCTTGGTGTGGAAATTGAAAATGAAGTTCATAGATATCCAACAGTACTATGGAAGCTGAGTTCTAGAGGATACCTTAAGTTAAGATCCCCAAAACTCTATGGCAGATCTACTAAGGGGAAATGGGTTATTGAAGAGATCGGAGAGGAATGAAGGTCAACTATTATTATGCCGAAGATGGGTATACTGAAACTGGAGAGAGAACACCAGAAATACCAATCGTACATTTAATAGTTAAGGTGGATAGGAAGAGAGCACATGGACCAGCCATAATAAACACAGGTTTTGATGGCGGAATCTACTCGAACATAGAAATAGTGAAAATGTTTGAAAGAATCAAGCCAATAGCTAAATTGCATTTCGAAAACCCACTCTACGGTTTATCTGAATTCGAAATCTATATAGCTGAACCCTCCCTCTATTATGGAGGAAAACAGATCTTTCAATTCCCTCTATTTGGTTCTTATAGATGAAAAAGGCTTTAACGCAACACATGAAGAGCTTTCAATTCCCTTTATTGGGTTCGTGGTTGAAAGGAGTTACTGTTAGGGTTGTTGGAACAGTCTTTCAATTCCCTTTATTGGGTTCAGCAGTATGGGGATGGTAGAAATGAGTGAGGTTATAAAGAACTTTCAATTCCCTTTATTGGGTTCTTTTGAGGGTGGTGAACATGAACACAAAAGACATAGAAATTCTTTCAATTCCCTTTATTGGGTTCAGGGAGGTGATGTTCTAAATGTCAAACCTTGCGAGGAAACTCTTTCAATTCCCTTTATGGGGTTCAACTAAGTCTTGGTAGTGTTGTTACCTATTTTCCCTTTCAATTCCCTTTATGGGGTTCTGCGTCAGAAGTATCGTATACTTCTGGGAGCTCATTTGCCTT
>JANZKA010000082.1 GCA_025060975.1 Candidatus Culexarchaeum nevadense | reverse complement strand
TCCCACTACACAGGAGGGAATCCGCATCTATTACATGCACCTCATGCGGTAAGGGCTCAATGACAACTCTGCAAAGCGGCTGCCCAACAGACGCATACGAAGTTAGTCAACAATTACAGTATGCTTACGTTAAATGTGGTGAATGTCACTCCATAAATGGTATAGAAGCAAGATGGACCATCACCACGGAAACCCACATGTTCTTTTCTCATCACAGTAGAGACTTAACATATAAGTGGTGTGATACGTATGCACCATGCTATGCGTTACTGGAAGTAACCGATACTGGATGGTATGATTCTGGGAAGGCTCCCGTCGAATCCAGTAAAGGAGATTATGTCACACAAAACAATTTTGGAGCTGTTGAAGTTTTAGCGCATGTGGGATATAAGTGTGAGAGATGGTATGACTCAAATTTTGTTGGTGTAAATGGAGAGCACATTGATTACGAGTATTACATAATGACACCTGTCGATTTGGATGATATAAAAGCTGGTGATCAAGTGAGTTGTAGTGAATGTGGGGGTAAGCCTCCATCAGGATATAATGTTATCGCTGAATCTACTCCTGATGTTACCATTGAATTTGAAGTTGGTGATGAGAGTTATTGGGAGTGGACTTCCGTGTCATTTGGCTTCAGTTTTTCCAGTGGTAAGACTATTAGTTTTGGTGCAAGTATATCTGCAGTTCGAAAGTCGATTAATCCTCCGTATCTCCGTGTTATAGTTCATAGTTGGGGTAATCAAGAACATTGCTACTACTATTGGTTTGAGGGTAACAGTAAGCATTCCCATATAGTTCACATGTCTTGGATACCACCATAAATTATAATTCTTTTTATTGTTTTTGAGTTGTACACACTGTTTAAATACTGTTTTTGTCATATTATTGTGTCATGTATTTTCGTGCACCATTCTATTCCACTCGTGGTGTTGTTTCCTCTGAAAGTCCATTGGCTTCCAGTGTTGGTGCTAATGTTTTGAGGCTTGGTGGTAATGCTGTGGATGCAGCTGTGGCTACAGCTTTCACTTTAAGTGTTGTTTTACCTCACCTTTCTGGTTTGGGTGGGGATTTCTTTGCTATTCTACGTGACCCTAACGGTAATATTCATGTTATTAATGGTAGTGGTCATTCCCCTAAAGGTTTAACTGTGGATTATTTGCGTGATTTGGGTTTTAAATCTATGCCTGTTCATGGTGTGCATTCTATTACGGTTCCTGGGATGGTTGATGGACTTTATGGTTTATGGAAAGCTTTTGGCTCTATGGAGTGGGATAAGCTTCTGGAGCCATCTATAAAGATTGCAAGTGAAGGGTTTCCTGCACATAGAGGGTTTTGTAGGGCGTTACGTAATCTTAGTATTGAATTGATTAAGGATTATGGTTCTAGGGTTACTTATAAGCTTGATGAAGGTTTCCCAAATGAAGGTGATATCTTATCTTTTAAGGGGTTGGCTGAAGCTTTGAAGTTGATTGCTGAAGATGCTAGAAGCTTTTATGAGGGTGATATTGCTGTGAAAATTGTTGATTATATTAGATCTCTTGGGGGAACCATGGATTTAGAGGATCTAAAGTATTATCATAGTGAGTTTCAGAAGCCAATAAAGGTGGGTTATAGGGGGTGGCAGATGTATGAGATGCCACCAAACTCTCAAGGGATAACTACACTGCATATCTTGAAGCTCATTGAATACTCCAATTTCATGAATATTCCAATATTATCCATGGAGAGAGTTCAAAGTATTTTGGATGCTGCAATTAAAGCTTATGCTATTAGGGATATGTATGTTGGGGATCCAAGGTTTATGTGTAAAGATGTGGATGAATTGCTTTCTGAAGGATTTATAGAAGCCATGAGGAGCGGTATTATTGGCGGTTCTGTTAGTGCATCTTTTATGGATGCTGATACAACATACTTTGCAATTGCAGATGATAAAGGATATTTAATTTCATGTATACAGAGCGTATTCCATAATTTTGGTTCATATATCACTGAGCCAACATACAATATTACATTGAATTCCCGTGGATCATCATTTACATTCCTTGATGGTCATGTTAATAGGCTTGAGCCTAGGAAGAAACCTCTACACACATTGTCAGCAGTACTTTTAAATTATGGTTCAAGATGGATGGCTATGGGTCTTTCAGGTGGACACTTTAGACCTCTCCTCCACGCTCAGATAGTAAATGGTATTGTGGATTATGGTTTAAATCCGCAATTGGCTATTGAAACCCCTCGTTTCAGGTGGGAGCCTGGAAGTGATATTGTTGATTGTGAAAGGGGGTATGGGTTTGGTGAGCTTAAAGGGTTTAAGTATAGAGTTGTTGATTATCCATCTAGAATGGGTGTTGCAGCTATTGTGGAAGTTAGAGATAGATTGAAGATTGGGTATGCTGATATCCGTGGAGATGGATTACCCATAGGTTTAGAGTAGCCCTTCACCCCTCATTAAACAACCTTTTTATTTTCATTTCCCAATTTAGGTTATGGTTACATTTTGGATAGTTACCTTTATTTATAGATTATCATGCTAAGATATTTTGGGTCTATATATGGTTTTGGCATTAGTTAATGGGTTTTTAATTGATGGTAGTGGTGGTAAGCCTATTGAAAGGGCTACTATATTGATTGATGGTTCAAGGATTAAAGCTGTGGGTCCAAGTTCAGATATTGATGTTCCCAGTGATGCTAAAGTTATTAATCTTGATGGTTTAACTGTTCTACCTGGACTTATAGATGCTCATATGCATTTCATGGGTACTAGAACACATAAATTGGAAGAGGCTTTTACAGTTCCAGATCAAGTTAAGCTTTTAAGATGTGTGAGTGATGCATCTGCACTTCTAGATGCTGGGTTCACTACTGTTAAGGATTGTGGTGGAACTAATGGTTTGTATTTGAAGTTTGCAGTGGCTGAGGGTAGTATTAGAGGTCCTAGGATTATTGCAGCTGGATATGCTTTAAGTCAAACTTTTGGTCATGGAGATATACACTTCATACCAATACATTGGGCTAAGGAGAAGATTCCCACCATATGTGATGGTGTAGATGATTGTCGTAGAGCTGCGAGATACGCTTTGAGGGAGGGGGCTGATTTCATAAAAATATGTGCTACTGGCGGCGTTATGTCTATGCGTGATAGACCTGAACATACGCAATTCTCCCTTGAAGAGATGAAGGTTATAGTGGAGGAAGCTAGGAAAGTTGGAACCTTCGTTACAGCTCACGCTCAGGGGACTGAGGGGATAAAGATGGCAATATTGGCTGGTGTTAAAACTATTGATCATGGTATATACTTAGATGATGAAGCTATAAAGATGATGAAGGAAAGGAATGTAATCCTAGTTCCAACATTATCCATAGTTAATCAGATAGTTACCCGTGGTAGGGAGGTTGGCATTGTGGAGTGGGGTTTAGTAAAAGCAATGGAGGCTTTTGAAAGTCATTTGAAGAGTGTTAAGAAGGCCTATGAAGCTGGAGTTAAAATTGCTGTGGGAACAGATTTTGGCGGTCCGGAATTATGGAAGCTTGGTACAAACGCCATGGAGCTGGAGCTACTTGTGGATAAAGTTGGATTTAAACCCATGGATGCTATAGTATCTGCAACAAAGATTTCTGCTGAAGCTTGTGGATTAGAGAAGAAGATTGGAACTATAGAGGTTGGGAAACTCGCTGATATACTAGTGGTTAATGGTAACCCTCTGGAAGATATAAGGGTTTTAAGAGATTTGGGAAATGTGAAAATGGTTTTAAAGGAAGGTAAAATTGAAGTGAATAAATTATTGTAAAAAATAAAAATTTTAATTTTCCCTTTTTTAGATTTCTTTACTATTCTATTTCTTCCATGCATCTAGTGGTGGTTTATGATCTGGTGGTAATGGAGACTTATACTTCCTACCCCTAAGCCTATTCTTATGCTCTTCCTTTGCTTTTTCAAGAAGATCCTTATTCATTAATAGGTCTAATGCCGTTGCAGCCATTGTTTTTGCTGCAAATATTAGTGATTTATGTCCCAAGCCAACTCTACATTGGGCAACGTTCTGCCATGAATGGCCTGGAGTACCTAAAACCCATGTTGCAGTGCCAAACTCCACTGTTGGTGCTTGCCAGCTTACATCTGCTACATCTGTGGAACCGTGACTAACTTCACCTTCACCCCATGGATCTGGTATTTCATCATCTATCAACTTGTCAATAAGCTTCTCCCATCCAGGCCTCTTAGATTTCTTAAGCTGATTAATCTTAGCTTCCATGGGAATTGTCTTTGCAATCTCTTCTGCAAACTTCAAATCCTCATCACTATACTTCGGCAAACCAATCAACCTCATATTCTTAACTATAGTTTCAGCAATAGTCCTATTTGGTATTTTGTTGTAAACCCCCTTTATGAATTCTATTTTGTGTTGTGTTTGTGTCATTAATGCTGCTCCTTTAGCTATATCCAAAATCCAATTATAGATCTCCTCAACCTGCTCCCTCTCGGGGG
>JANZKA010000081.1 GCA_025060975.1 Candidatus Culexarchaeum nevadense | reverse complement strand
CTCTAATAGTTCCATGCCCAACCAGTGGTGCCACGTTAACTGCAACCCCTCTTTCCTCTAATCGCTTTAAATACTCATCAAAAGTATTCCAATTCCATGAAACTAATTCAGCTTCAGAACCCCATAGACTTTTAAGTAAATCTAAATTCCCCCTCCCAATAGGTGCAGCACTTAAACCACAATTCCCAATAACTTCTGTGGTAATTCCTTGTCTAACTTTACTATCAGCACTAGGATTAATTAGGAGAGTGAGATCGGAATGTGAATGGATATCTATAAAACCGGGGGAAACTATAAGTCCCTTGGCATTTATAATTCTCTTTGCATCAGCATCAATCTCTCTACTAATTTCAACTATCCTTCCATCTAGTATACCTATATCAGCATAAAACCAAGGATTGCCAGTACCATCAACTACAAAGCCACCTTTAATAAGTAGATCAAACTCCATAAATCATCAGTACCATCTATACTCCCCCCCACCTTAAAAACTCCACTGGGGGCATAGGATATTGAAAATAGAACTTCTAGTATTTGAGGAATATTAATGTAGCAATTTAAGTTTCTTAGATCATTTCGGGGGGTTTAAAGTTATTTTTGAATTAATATTTTAACTTTCTCATGGGTTATTTGGAAAATCCCATTAATGTAGTTTTCTAGTTTAAGCTTTTTTAATGTTCTTCTAGCTAGAAACTCTCCACTAGTAGTGTACGTTATTCCATTGTTTTGGCAGTATTCAATATTCTTCCATGTTGAAATGGCATATATTTCACTGAAATCTCTATTAACAATGAACATTACCCCATAAAACCCCTTTTCCACAATGTAATCATAAAGTTCACTCCACCGTTTCCCCGCTAAGAATTCTTGAAACTTCCTTTGACTCACTAGTAGTAGTGTGTCACATAAATCCCTTCTACTTGCATAAGATCTAACAATACCATTATGTGTTATAAAGTATTCTCCAAACATCCATCCATGTATATTCTCAACATCAATAGCACCACTACTGGCAAGTCTAAAATGGAAGTGGATAGCGGTAGGTTTTTGGTCAATGATCTCGCTAAACCTCCTCTTAAACTCATTAGCATCCAGAATTCTCAGATAAACTTGAGGATCAATAGTATAAACATAAAATCCATCAGGATTCCATATCATCTCTTCATACAACCCCTTAACAACCACATTTGGAATAGACTTCCTAAAAGGGTTCAAAATTACACCAGTAAAACACAAATCCACCACCTAACCCTCGACATACCCATAGACTTCCCCAAATAGGATTCACAATTCATCTTTAAAAGTTTAAGAGTATCATATGAAGCATTATCCCATTAAGGTCTATCGGTATAACATCAGACGCAAGTTAACTTTGAATATAGCTTAAGTGCAAAGGGTAAAGATAAACTCATCTTGTGAAGAAATTAGGGAAGTTGAATCTTAATCTCTATACCCAGATTTACTCATAATGAACTTAAGGGAGAATTGAAGATGGATGAAGATAATAGTCTTCAATATATTCTATTCGGAGGAGCTACCCAGTATTTTTACATCTACGTTTAGTTCCCTCTTTATGATTTCTCTTTCCCTTTCAAAATTATGATCTACTGTAATAAGTTCATTTATCCCCTCCCCTTGTTCCATTAAGGTTTTTACGTAGGCTAAATGGAGTAGGTCAAGGGTTTTCAGTTTAAACTTAGACGACATATCCACAGCTGTTGCAAATGGTGAGTATAGATTGCCAATCATGAAAATCCTCCTATAACCATCAACCCTCCTATAGCTCAGTTTAAATCTCCTCAATATATACAGAATAACCACTGGAACGATCAATTCCTCCCTCACCTTTAATTTCCTAGAAAGCTCAAGCAACATGTCCTCCCTCTTAGATAATATGCTGGCAAGCTCAGTCAAAACAAATTCTGACACAATCTTCCTCTCCCCCTCCTCCAAAACTTCCCGTGCCATCCTCTGTCTAGAATTAAGCTTATCAAAAGCTGCCACAATAACACTAGTATCCACGTAACTCATCTCTCCCTCTCCCTCAATAACTTTTCAGTTGCACCACTAAGATCTATCGGTAAACCCCCCTCCAACCTCTCAAGTTCAAACAATCTATTCAAAGCCTCAAAAGCCTCAGAAAGATAAGCTAAACTCTCAACACCAAACCTTATAAACTCCCTTATAGCTTCACTCCTAGACCGAAAAACACCATACTCCACCAACCGATCAATATGCTTTAATTCCTCCTCCCTAAGCCTCACAGGAATAATCTTCGCAACCACATGTAATACGGATACGTATAAGTATATAAACATTCCCCTAAATACCACACCCCCACCAATTTAAAATCCACAGAACATCATCAAACGAATTATAATAGAGTTCAACCATAACAAATATCTGAGAAGCTAAATAATCCTCCATTTCCATTTACTGTATTCCAAAACTTACTACTAAACTTTCAATTCTATTGTTGAGATTCTCGTATTCACAGTATTCCTATTTCGCATCTCCTTGAAAACTGACTGTAAATGTGCATTCCCCTTCTCATCAAGTTTTACCGTAAACATAAATGTTCCATCTAGATATTATATTATTGTGTTTAACGTTTTCATCGATCTATCATATTTCTGTGGGCAGTACAGTTTTCAAGTTTTTAATTGATGTGTAAACTTTATCTATTGAAGCAATAACTCCATCAAAAAGTAAAGCAGTTGCTGCATGGAGTGAATCGAAGAATGAGAGGTTATACATCTCCCTTAGTTCTGAAGCTTTTATCAACACCTCAAGAGTTAAGGGGGCTTCATCTAAATTTGGAAAGTCTTTGAATAAAAGAAGATCCTCCCTTATATCATCCTCACCATATCCTCTTGATCTAAGCAAAAGGGAATACTCCAAGTAAGCTGAAGCAGCAACCTTCACATTCTTCAACTCCCCAGCAGCTATACGTTCAAAGAATTTGCTAATAACCTTATGATACTTATCTCTCCTATTCACATAAGCAATAAGAGAATCAAGCTCAATTATCATTTTCTAACCTCTTTCATCAAAAGCTTATCAGCTTCCTCTTCTACAAACTCATAGGTGAGAGAAGGATCATCATACTTCCCCCTTAAAGCTTTAACAGGATTCTTCATAACTCTAACAATAACCTTATCCCCTTCAACATTCCATACAAGAATATCACCAACCTCTAAACCCAAAACCTTCCTTACCCCAGCTGGAATACTAGTCAAAAACTTCTTACTTACCCTACTAAGTTCCACATCAACTCCCAAGTTTAACTTAAAAACTTAACCTAAAAATCTTTCTAAGCATAACATTATAGCTAAGCGATTTGCCTCAGGATGATGGTTAGCTGACACTATTCGGAAGATATTGGGAAACTCTTTGATGAAAGACCATACACATGTAAAAGCATCAAGGATAAACTCTAGCTATGGATAAACAAAAAGATGGGGAAAAGCATTCATAGCAGGGGACGAAAGCAACGGCTAGTGCATTAGGACTTAAAAGTCTTTGATAGCTGGTGCAAGTAAAACGATTATTCCTCCAATTATTGCTATTGCTGGTCCTAGTCCAATGTTAATTAAACTTACTATAAGCCAGCCTGAGGGATATATGGTTGCTTCGTTTTTTATTGTGCTTATTGTAGCATAGAATAATATGTCTGAAAGTACAGCCACTATCCCTTACTTTCTTTTTGAACAAGAGAGTCTGAAGATTCTGAAGAATTATGGGAAACCTTGCCGTGTAATAAAGCCTAAGCTCCTGAAAGTATAGAAAATTGCTAAGGTATAGTCTTCTAGTGTTTTGCGGCAAAGTTTAAAACAAGATTTCATTTCTTTGGAAGGAAAAATTGTTGTAATGCCCCCTTTTTTGTTTGACGATTTTATGTTGAATTTTTATATACTTGTTTTGGTTGTTTGCAATTTAGTTTCATTCGCGATCTATTTCTATTGAACAATTTCAAAGTTTAACTTTTGCATTAATTGATCATAAGAATATTCTTCGTCTTTGTTTATCTGTTCGAATTCATACTTGATTAATAAAATGTTGTTATTTGTCTTTATGTTTTTCTTGGAGAATTCTTTCGCTATTAGTATGCCTCCCCTACACTCGTTTCCAAACTCATTTATGTAACCTTTAAGCTGTTCCAGTTCGCTTCTTCCTGCCTTACCTGTCTTTACTTCAACTAGAAGATAGACATTTGAACCTTGAGGATGCTTTAACTTTATGAAAACATCTACAAAGCCTTCCGGTAAAGCCTTCTCCCCTAAAATCTCAAATTCATTTTCCGGTAAACTTATATTAAAATTGCTCAATATTTCTCCCAAAACCTTCCTTATCTTTTTCCTAACAAGAGATTGCAATATGAGTTCTTGAAAGTAAAATCTCCAAGGATCTTTCTGCTTTCTTCTATTGAAGACTATCTTTGGAACAAAAGTCTTCTCACACAATCCTAACTTTTCCCCACTCTTATTACATATGCTTCCCATATTAGAGACATTGTAAAAAGTAACAGCATCTGCTTGAAAATGAGTTTTCCTATAACCTCCTCTCAAAAGTAGGTTTTCTGCAACGTAGGAAAATTCAGGTCTA
>JANZKA010000080.1 GCA_025060975.1 Candidatus Culexarchaeum nevadense | reverse complement strand
GGAGAGGTTTTAGGTAGCTTAACCACTCGTGCTTCTCAGGAATTATTGGCATTTCGAAAACTACGAAATCGAGATATGGGAGATATATTTGCTGATTCGGTTGAAGACCATATAGATTTCCAGAAAACAATATCACTCTATTACTTACACTTCTAGTATGCTGAACTAATTTATTTATAAAAGCAACTCTAGCTGAATATCTGGCTTTATGGAATTCCAGTAAGAGTTTAGGGTTAGGATCTTCCCACTCACTAGTAGCACCATGCTCCAGTAAATACTCTCTATAATTAAAGGAGGAAATATTGCTTATTCCAAATAGGGAGAGAAGCTCTTGATCTGAATAATGACTTCTAAGATAAGAATTGAAAGCCTCCATACAGTAATCACAGAAACAATCCACGTGACCTATCTCATCAATAAGAATGGCATCCACCCCACCAGTAACATGTTCTTCAAATCTTTTCATGAGAAACTCTTGCCACTTAGGATTATTACCACACATTGCATACTGATCTAGCCCAAGGAACTTTATTGGATTACCATAAATATCTCTACAACTAGCATCGAGCTTAAGCTTCTCATCACTAGTGACAAAAGATTGCGCTGTTGGAGGACCAGAACACACAATAAAATCATTTCTATGTAGAGAATTCACATAGCTCTTATCATAATCATTTAACCCAGAAAAGTAAACAGACCATACAGTACCCTTTGCACCCACAGTTCGCAAATAATCTATGGGAGGTTGATCAAAAACTAAAATAACCCCCTTCTTAAGCCAATCCCCACTAAAAGTGTAAGATTCACCTACTGGACCATTTTCACTTCCCTTCTTAGTCTGGGGGAGGAAATTGTAAAATACGATACTACTAATAATCACAATTACGGAAATTATAGCTATGCTCAGCGCCCTTTTCATTTAAACAGCCGACTATAATGACATCCAAAGCATATAAATCTTACTATTACAGGCATGAAACTTAACAGCAAACACCGAAATGATAATTAAATTTAAAACACATATCACTAACCCCCAAAATTCATGACTTATTGCTTCACACCCTTACTTATATCCATAACTACAGTAATCCTCTCCCATGTAATCTATAGACACACATCTCTTACAATTCAAGAATATTCTTAGTTCTCCCTAAAACTCGATATATTTAGAGTTCCATCACTTATCTCTCAAAAAAATTAAAATCTCATAACTTCAATGAAAGATTCAAAAATAACACTTACGTAATCCTCATAATACCTCTCTCATGAATGAACAACTCTCTTCAAAATCTTTCCGCAAACTATTAGTATTGATTTAATTAGTTAGAGGGGGGTAGTTATGATCATTTTGCCATTAACACTAAAGTTTATCTTTTCCTCACCACCTTAGTAATTTATTGAAAACATGTTTATTGAGGGATATGTGATATGTGTATAATGAATACTGGTGATTTTGACCCATATATGTGGTTGGAAAATCTAAATGACCCAAATGTAATACAGTGGGCTTTAGAAAGAAGTGATCGAGCAAGGATGATTCTAGAACCATTATCTAGAAAACTTATGTCGAGAATTAGTAAATACTACTCGCTTCCATACGTCATATCTGTTGATATCAGTAAATCGAATATTTTTATACTTTTACGTGATGGCAGATCTTTTAAAATTGGCAAAGTCATGGAAGATGGATTACTGAATGAAATTGTAAAATCGGAAGATATTGGAGATGATGTAGTGATACAAGGATTTCAATTATCTGAAGAGGGGGATAAACTTGCATTTTCATTTTCAATAGGTGGAGCAGATGAGGGTATTACTAGAATATTGGATGTGAAATCTAATGAGGTTTTAGATGAATTAAAGGGGAGAATAGGGAGCATAGTCTGGTTGAATGAAGAAAGATACTATTATGTCAGGTTTTATGGTAAAGAGAAAACTCCAGATGGAATACCCCCTCCAGCACAAAGGGTTTTCCTAAGAGAGAAGGGTACAGAGGAAATGGTTTTCGGTGAAGGACTCCCATCACTACACTTCATAGGACTTAAAAAGAGTTTACAATCAAATAAAGCGCTATTATCCATAAGGTATGGTTGGACTAAAAGCGACGTTTATGTAGGGAAAATTACTGATCCAAATAGCTGGAGCTTCCTATATGGTGGAGGAGATTTCATAACATATCCAATAGATTATCTGGATGGAAAATACATAGTAGCAAGTTTCGATGGAGAAGGTATGGGACGACTGTTAGCCATAAACGAAAAGAACTATGAGGTAAACGAAATATTAGGTGAACAACCATATCCACTGGAGGAAGCCGTGATATGTAAAGATAGGATAGTAGCCTCATATCTAGTTAACGCCTCTGCAAAAATCAAATTAATAAATATGAAAGGGAAATGGGAAGAGATAAGCTTTGAACCTCCTGGTACAGTAAGCTCTCTAAATTCAAACGGGGAGAAGTGCGTATTCAAATATGAATCCTTCCTAATACCATACCGCATATACCTCATAGAAAATGGAAAGACAAAGATAATATGTTCAAATGAAGTTGAAGGGGGATTTGAAATAAGGGAATTCTGGGTTGAATCAAAAGATTACACAAAAATCCATGCATTCAAAGTTCAAAACAAAAATAAGCAAAGTAACTTTGTATTCGCATATGGCTATGGAGGGTTTAGAATATCGTTAACCCCAAGATTCCACCCACATGTAATTCCATTTATTGAAGATGGAGGGGTTTTCGTAATTGCAAATCTAAGGGGAGGTGGAGAGTACGGTGAAAAGTGGCATAGAGCAGGTATGCGTGAAAATAAGCAAAATGTATTTAACGATTTCATAGCAGTCTTAGAACATCTCAAAAGGGAGGGAGCTAAAATAGTGGCTTATGGAGTAAGTAATGGAGGACTACTTGTAGGAGCAATATTGACACAACGTCCAGACTTGATAGATGGAGCCTTAATAGGATACCCGGTACTCGATATGCTTAGATTTGATAAGCTGTATATAGGGAGAACGTGGGTCACAGAGTATGGTGATCCAGAAAACCCAAAGGATAGAGAGTACTTAATAAGATACTCGCCATACCACAATATAACTAGAAGAGAATATCCACCAGTAATGATATTTACAGGATTATATGATGATAGAGTACACCCAGCACATGCATTAAAATTTGCAGCAAAAATGGAGGAAATTGGAGCACCATATTTACTTAGAGTGGAAAGGAAAAGTGGACATTCAGGAGCTACACCACAAACGAGAATAGAAGAATACTCTGACATAATGGCATTCGTATACCACATATTCAGAATGCAATAGTAAAGATACTCATAAGTTCTGGGACAGAAATATAATTCTGAAGTATAAATTGCTTTTTGACCCGCTACCAAAAATCAAAGAGGGAGGGGCTGTTTGGTAGAGATGTGGAACTTAATTTAATTACACAATAATGTTAACGCCCCAATTATTGTTATTGCTGGTATTAGGAGGATTGGTAAGACTTCAACATTCCAAACATCATCATAAATTTGAGGAATCCACATAGCAATTATGGTCTTAGGGATCTCTTTGAAATACTTTCAAAAACTCTCCCCTCAAAGCATGATAAGTTACTGGAACTTCTTAAAAGTATAATATCAATTAAGATTCCCGGTAGTAAGTTGAGATAGAATAGAGGGGAGACTTTAAGCGAACTTAAAGCATACTATCAAACATACTTAGAAACCTAGAAGACCTAAGCATAATAGGGAACTATGAATTTCTAGATCCAATATATAAGGAAGCCTCACTAAGACTATAAAATCATCAATTACACTAAAATCAATTTATATCATTGAACTTGGAATTCCATTCGGGTTATAGGCGATCTTAGGTTTTAAACCCCTCCTCCCCATTATCTCAACTACATGCGGATACAATATTACATATTCTTCATCTATATCCTCGGAAAGTTTTGGATGTATTTCAGCTAGACGCTTCTTAAGATGCATGTAGCTTTCATCACTACTAAAACTTAGCATAACAGCTGCATAAACCCTCTCACCAGGCATGAATCCAGCATCCACAAGATTCTTTATAGCCTTCAATTGAATATTGAAGAATTCAGGTTTCGCTAAAGTTAATTTCTGGAATTCACTTTCACATGTACCTTTAAGTGAAACTCTAATCACAAGATTGCTGAATTTTGAGAGTTCCTCGGCATAATCACTCTCATACCCTATTAGTATACCATTAGTCTCAAGTATGAATGTATATTTGGTTTCATTGAAATGTTTTAATAGTTGTAGTAGATGATCTCTTGATAATGTTGGTTCACCACCACTTAACCTAACCAGCCTATAACCATTCCTCTCAGCAATGTATGTAAGTCTATTGAAGGTCTCTCGTGGAGTGCAAAAGAAGCCTTTAGTCATAATGTGACTTGCATCCCTCCAACTCCAACAAAATCCACATCTCAAATTACATCCAACAACATCTCCAGTAGCTATCCCACCATACCATCTCCCACCCCTAAATCTATAGTAACGCCTACTCTCAACACCATCAACATCTACTCTTACAATGAACTTCTTAACCTTACTGTATAATTCTATTGGATCATAGCCAGCTTCAACATCCAATAAAATTCACCTCTTAAGTAGCTTAATGGGATCAACACCTCTAGACAAGTATAAGCT
>JANZKA010000079.1 GCA_025060975.1 Candidatus Culexarchaeum nevadense | reverse complement strand
AAAGTTGATAGGTGATCTCCAGGTTCAAAGGAGTCACCTATATCTGCTCTAGCTATACATGCACTTATTGGGAAGCCGTTGGCAATTCCCTTAGCTAAAGTCATTATATCTGGATTAACACCGTAATGTTCAATGGCGAAAAGCCTTCCAGTTCTACCAAATCCTGTTTGAACTTCATCTATAATGAGTAGTATGCCATGTTTATCAAGGATCTCCTTGACGATTTTGAAGTATTCTAGTGGTGCGGGGATTATGCCACCCTCACCTAGAACGGGTTCAGCAATGAAAGCTGCAACTCCCTTGCCAGTACAGTATTCTATGACGTTTTCAATGAATCTTGCACATAGAATATCACAGTCAGGATACTCCTTCCCGAAGGGGCATCTATAACAGTATGGTGGAGGTGCGAAGGCAACTCCACTCAAGTATGGACCCATATCATACTTCCTTCTACCAGCTTGTCCAGTTACACTTAAAGTGCCAAGAGTTCTACCATGGAAGGAGCACATTAAAGCAATTAATTCATACTTCTTTGTGAATTTCCTTGCAAGTTTTATGGCACATTCATTAGCTTCAGCTCCACTATTACCAAAAAATGTTTTCTGTAACCCTTTAGGTGCAATTTCAGCAAGCTTCTTAGCTAATTCAACTACTACGGGAACATAGTAGACGTAGGAGCAAACGTGAACAATTTTCTGTGCTTGCTCCATAGCAGCTTTAATAATTTCTTCACGACCATGACCAGCATTAACAACAGATATTCCGGAAAAGAAGTCAATATACTCTCTCCCCATAACATCATAGACAATTGCACCTTTACCCCAAGCCACCACCACAGGCTCAATTTTTGGAACTATACTTGTAATCATAAACCTCTTAGCTTCTTCCATAACAATACTTTCATTAACCAAATACATCACCAAACAAATCTGTATTGAAACAACACTTAAAACTAACTAGCATGAGGGGACAGCAAAAATGTTTTGGGATAGTTTATTTAGTTGGGGTTCAGGTTACTCCACACCATCGAAGTAATGTTAAAGCTAGAACTTTTGAGGTTTTGATTACAGAATCGAGATTTACGTATTCATCTATTCCATGGGTATTCTCCCCCTCTGGACCAAAAGTTATTGCTGGTATACCTCCATACAATATGAAGTGCCTAGTATCTAACCCTGCACTACCACCAGCAAACACCACTCTTTCACCTAAAACTTCCTCTGCGGTACCCTTCACCAGTTTCACTATTGGATGATTTACATCTTGCTCTGAAGGTTCAGCACTCCAACCAAACCATTCAATTTTTGGTGGATGATCTCTCAGCCAAGAATCCTCCTTTGAAGCTTCCATTATTGTAGTTTCAACCTCCCTTTTCACATCGCTTATAGATTCCCCTGGAGGCCACCCTATCCTACACTCTAATTCTGTCCACCCAGCCACTGTGGAAGGCCAATCTCCACCTCTAATAACACCAACATTAATTGTAGTGGCTCTACCCTTCATATGTGGAGCTTCATTTTCAGCATACTCATATCTTATACGCTTCTGTCTCTCCCTATTCAATTCCATTAACGCTCTATAGACTGTACAAGCCTTCTCAATAGCATTGACACCTAAATGTGCTCTACTTGCATGGGCAGTTCTCCCCATAACTTTAACCCTAAAGTAGAGTACACCAGCACTGGCAACTCCAATTCTACTACCACCAGGCTCAGTTAATATGGCTGCATCAGCACGATAACCTTTCAATACAACTGCTAAAGCTCCACCAATTCCACCATCCTCCTCCTCGATAGTTGTTCCAATGAGAACATCACCTTTAAGTTTGATTCCCAAATCCAGTATGCTCTTTAAAGCATAAGTCATGGAGGCTATTCCACCCTTCTGATCAGCAGCCCCCCTCCCATACATCTTCCCATCAACAACAATACCACTCCAAGGTGGATAACTCCAAGCATTAATAGGTTCAGGTGAAACCACATCTATATGACCACAGAGAAACAGTGAATTACCTCCACCTTCACCCCTAAATCTACCAATAACATTCGGCCTATTCCTATAACCATACTTCTTAAATGAAGTTGTTTCAAAGAATGCTGGATGCCTCCTTAACACATCAACATCAGGTTCCCACATCTCCACCTCAAGACCCATATCCCTAAACACATTATACATGAATTTCTGAGCCTCCAACTCTTCACCCACAACACTCGGAATTCTAACAAGCTTCCCAAGAAAATCTATAATCTCATCCCTCTTAGAATCCAAATAACTCAAAACCTTCTCTTCAACAATTTTCAAAACTAAAACACCACCAGACTACTAGATAGATTTAATGAGGGGATTTAGCCTTTAAACTTTCCCATCTGAACCCTTCCCCAAGAGGATAGCTCTTTAATAGGTTTTCATAGTATTTGGTTTTAGGTGTATTGCTGTTTGAATGTACCGTTTGAGATTGTTTATAGGAAGGTTAAGTATGCTAGGTTAGAGTTTAAAGGTTTACAGTTACTTGTAATTTTACCATTTGGTGTAAAAGACCCCTCAAAAGTTTTGGAGAAGGGGAAGGTTTGGATTGAAAGACAGTGGAAGATTATTCAAGAAGCTGTTAAACAAGTTGAAAGTCAATATAGCTTTATGATATTCGGTGAACCATACACCATAGAGTATATTAATAATGGATATTCTAGGGTAAGCTTCACCGATAAAAGGATATACTTGAGCTATGGAGATCCTAAAAGTTATTTAAAGATTCACTGTCAACTTAAATGGATTTTGAAGGTGAAGGTTGAATCAATAATTGGAGATTACTCTTTAAGATTTAAGTTTAAACCGAATAGGGTGTTTATATGGAAGCAGAAAACTAAGTGGGGGAGTTGTTCAAGTAAAGGTAACATAACCTTAAACCTCAAATTAGTATGCCTACCAGAACATATGGTGAGATACGTGGTATTCCACGAGTTAACACATCTGAAATTTAAAGGGCATAGCCGTGAATTCTGGCGGACGATAAACATGGAATTCCCAAACCACAAGGAATTGGAGCGGGAACTCCACAAATACTGGTTCATAACGGAGATACTATTCCAAAACCTAACCTACTATCCTCAATTAAAATCTACAAGATATGTTGGGGGGCATGGAATGTCTTCACCTTAATATTTCAAGGGAAGTTAATTAGCTTCGTGATTTAATTCCTCTGGTTTAGGCTGTTTGCCCCCATTTAGGTTTATTATCATGTTGTATACGTATGTTTTAGCTTTTAGATCCTTAGATATACCCTTCACCTTTTTGTCATGCAACATTTTCCTTGTAGGCTATAGCATACCATCCATCATCGAGGAAGTCTTAAATATATCTAGGAAACGGTAATATTGAAAATATGGATGTTTGAAAATTGAACGTGAAGGATGTGGTTTGATTATGATTGAGAGAATTAGAAATTTATTTTTTAAGGTTGAGGGGTTTCTTAGGTGTCCTAAGTGTTTATCGCCATTAGAATTGAGTGATCAAGCTGAATACCTAATTTGTATGGGGGAAACTTCACATAGATTTCCCATAATTGATGGTATACCTAGTTTTGTGAAACGTGAGGAGATCTCTCCGGAAGATGCTAGATGGATTTTTGAGTATGATGAGAAAGCTGAGAAATACGATGAAAATATAAAGATATACGATGTATGGCTAGGAGTTGACCTTTGGAAGGAGGGAGTTAATGTCCTAAAGGAGATCCCAATAGAGCCTTATCAGCGTATCCTAGACGTTTCCACAGGTACAGGAGCAGTAATTCTCAGGATGATAGAAGCCCATCCAAATGCTTCTCTTGAATTTGTTGGGACAGATCTGTCCATTGGTATGCTACGCGTTGCCCAGAGAAAATTTGAGCGTTTAGGCTTGGAAGTCCCCCTATTCCATTCACATGTAAACGAACTTCCATTCGAGAGTGAGTCTTTCGATGTGATAACCCATTTTGGGGGAATAAACACATTCAGGGATATAGCATCTGCCCTGAAAGAATGGGTGCGTTTGCTTAAGCCAAATGGTTTCCTTTTAATAGCAGATGAAGGGCTTTCACCGACGGTGCGAAAAACTCAACGGGGACTTAAGATTGTAGAAAGAAACAGACTTTTTGGTCTTCAACCCCCACTGCAACACTTACCACCTCAACTAAAGAATGTTAAGCTCTGGTGGTTTGCAAAAGATACATTCTACGCCATACTTTGCCAAAAACTTTCCAAAGAAGAGCTAAAAGAGCTAAAAACAAACGGGACAGAACATATACGCATTAAAGAATTAGTAGAAGAAATGCTCCAAAAACTAAAGGCCTAGGAGGCTCTAAGTACTCCATTTAAGGAGCTAGATAGCCTCTTTTGCGATTTTAAAGACAAAAAGTAATTAAAGAGACATCTAATGCCTCTAAGGAGGTTAAACGCTTTTTAGAACGAAAATTCCATGAGAAATGGCACTCATATAAGAATAAGGGTTCGCCTTGAAAGTTTTGGGGCTCCAAGTATGATTTTATCTGAAGAAAATCTGATGAAATATCTATCAAGCAATCAAAGACATTCTTAGTCATTGTTTTGACAAATATAATGAAGATTAAAGATTGGTTATTGAGGAATTAAAAGAGAAGTGTTGGAGGGTTGAAACCTTCTTAACCATGTGGCTAGTGAAATTGATTACCTAAACTCATATATAATATCTAAAAACGCATTCAATTTGAATTGAAATTAAAAATATGATTGTGAATTGGATATTCTCTACCATTCATTTTCTTTTTCCAAGCCAGTATATTGCTCCAGCTATTACCCAGCAGATTATTGTGCTTATGGGTGTGAAGGAGCAGTGGGCGTAGTAGCCTAAGA
>JANZKA010000078.1 GCA_025060975.1 Candidatus Culexarchaeum nevadense | reverse complement strand
TCAAAGTGTAAGTTTAAGTGAAAGTATAATTGAAGTGAGAGAAGCATTAAGTAAAGCTGTAATGAACATTGAAAAAGCAGAGTTAGATGGATTCTACCTATCAATATATAAATCGAAAATCCCATATATAGAGGGGCTAATAATCAATGGTGAAATAGCATTAAAAGCTAAGAAATACGATGAATGTTACTCAAACCTCAGAGAAGCAATACTAGCCATAGAAAACATAAACAGTGGAATATCACAATTATACGCTGAAGCAACGGGTTCAGCAATACTAATAGTAATCCTACTTGCAAGTACATCCACAATAATTGGACTAACAATATTCGATAAGGAAGTTTACAGCATAATAGCATCAGCAACCTCATACATGATACTAACATACATCTTCAAGTTACTATACCCTGGAATCAACGCATTAAACCAAAACACACTACACATGTACATGGTAATCTCATACATAGCGGTAACAGCTATAATAATCTTGCCAAATCATTTAAAAGAGAAAGAAGGAGTATCCCTCATAAGTCTAATATCATCAATAGCTTCAATAGCAAAAAGGAATCTTAAAAGGAGGAAGCTTAGAAGCACACTAACAATAATATCCATAATGATCATAGTAGGCGGATTCATAGCCTTAACATCAGTTTCAACATCAGAAGGTCTAATAATATCCTCTGGAATTGCTGGAAAAGAACCTGAAGGGATAATAGTGTACAGGAAGGTTGACGAACTAAAATACAGTAAATTCTCAGCCATAAGTGAAGGGATGATAGAAGCATACTCAATAAATTTGAAGAGTAATGAATACTCATTTAAACTTGAAAGTCAAGCTAAATTAAGCCCACTAGAAATAGCCATAAACCCATATACACCACAGAAACTAAGCATATACGGTGCAATTGCCTTCACAAACCCATCAGACCCAATAATGGGAGAAATACTTAAAATGCTGAATGGAAGACTGCCATCAAAGAGTGGAGAAATAGCATTAACAATGGAGGCAGCAAGAATATTAAATGTAAACATTGGAGGGAAGATAATCTTAATCAATAGTGGTAAAACCATGACCGTAACAGGCATACTTAACAATGAATTCAAATCCATAGTAGACTATGATGATAGAACACTCACACCCGGAAAACTAGTCATGATAACCGGTGGAGAAGAAGTTAGAATAGAACTCATGGATTGCGAACCATCAGAAATAGTGATAGTATCAGCAGAAGATGCAAAGATTTTCACATTACTACCAGCAAGACTATACGTTAAGATTACGGATGGAGAAGAAGTAATAGCATTATCTAAGCGCATAGCACTATCAGGAGACTATACAGTTAAAGCCATAACTTCAGGGAAAGTTTACATCATGCAATACAAGAGCTACATGGATATAAGAGGGGTTGAAGCCATGCTAACCCTAGCAATATCAATATCAAATGTGGGGATAGTTATGCTTGCATCAGTTTATGAAAGGAGAAACGAAGTAACCATCCTCTCAGCCATAGGTTTAAATCCAAGCCACATAACAACTATCTTCGCTTTTGAAGCAACAATAATGGGGTTAATTGCAGGAGGATTGGGATACATGATTGGACTATCATTCTATAAACTCTCACAGATACTAAACCTCACAATAGAAGTTTACCCAAAAATTTCATTAAACTGGGCTATAGCCACAATAATAGTGGCTGGGGTAACAGCAATCTTAGGATCTATACCAGCATTAAAATCCTCTATAATAGTCACACCATCAAAACTTATGAAGTGGAAAGCAGACTACAAGCCTGAAGGTCATGAGAAACCATGGGAATTCATGATACCCGTAAGAGTAAGCGAACAAGAAGTGGAATCCATGATCGAATACACTATGAGAAAACTGAGAGAAACACCTGGAGTTGAAAGGCTTAGAAGAGAAGAGAATTGGAACATAAAGTTCAGTTATAGGATTGGGCAGGGAACCATAGGGTCATCTGGATCAATAAACCATATAAAGATATACGTGGAGGAGGGGGAAGTTAAAGTTAAGCTTATGGTTCAACCATATGGAGAGAATATAGAGAAACATGCATACGAAGTAGCTAGGTTAATTAGGGAGATCATGATAAGGTGGAGGAGTGGAATCTAAATGAAAACTGAAAGTAAGAAGAGGATAAGTAAAAGGGATGTAATCGAATACATAGCACTAATAGCATTGGCAATAATAATTTCGAGAGGAATATATTATGCTGCAGGATTAATTCTAAACGTCTCCACACCATTCCTCGTTGTAGCCTCTGGAAGCATGCAACCAACATTAAACATTGGAGATGTAATAATCATTAAAAGGGTAAACCCAGAAGAACTGAAAGTGGGAGACATAATAGTATTCAACCCACCACAACCATACTACAATGGAGTCCCATGGGTTCATAGAATAGTAAGTATACAAAAGGTTGGTAATGAAATATACTTTAAAACTAAAGGAGATGCCAACACATATCCAGACCCATTCACATTAACAAAAAACAATATAATTGGCGTTATGATAGGAAAAATCCCATACATAGGCCTCATATCACTGAACTTATGGCAATGGGTTATACCAGCAATAACAATAACTGCAATAATAATTGTATTAAAGATTGTTTTAGAAGATCGAGGAAAAAGTATAATTAAATAAAATATATAAATTGACCAGCTCAACTAGATATATCATGGTGCAATTTGAAATGAGCAGTAAACCCACTGTTAGAATAGAGAACGTAGTTGCCTCAGTAGTATTAAATCAATACATAGATTTAGAATCAATAACAAAGAACATTCCATCAGTAGATTACAATCCAGAACAATTCCCAGGATTAGTTTTCAGATTAGATAAACCTAAAACTGCAACCCTAATATTCAGTTCAGGGAAAATGGTATGCACAGGGGCGAAATCAGAAAAAGACGTTAAGAAAGCTATAAAGAAGATAATAACAACACTTAAATCTAAGGGGATAAATATTATTGGAAAACCAAAGATAACCATACAGAACATAGTTGCATCAGCCAACATAAGGATGAACATAAACTTAGAAAAAGCAGCATTAACCTTAGAAAACGTAATGTATGAACCAGAACAATTCCCAGGACTAATATACAGGTTAAATGAACCAAAAGTAGTGTTACTATTATTCAGTTCAGGGAAGATGGTATGTACTGGAGCAAAGAAGGAAGAACAAGTCTACGAAGCAGTAAAGAAGGTTACTGAAAGACTTATTGAATTGAAGTTAACCTATTAACTTCCCCCTAACATAACTTAATATTTTATTATACAATTCATCATTAATTAAGCCGTGATCCAAGAGTATCTTAGCAGCATCAGAAATCTTCACTAAACTATGAAGTTTAACCCCCATCTTCATCAAGTTGGCTTCAGCCCCCTGCTCCCTATCCACCAAAACCACAGCATCCTCAACCCTACCACCCATGGACACTATTGATTGAGCAGTAAGCATTAAACTCTCACCCGTCGTGGCAACATCATCAATTATCACAACCCTATCATTAACATTTAGAACACCCTCAACAATTCTACCCCTACCATGCCCTCTCTCAACCTCCTTTCTCACATATATCAAAGGCTTCCTAAACCTATATGCAAGCATAGTTGCAAAGGGTATACCAGCTGTGGGAACACCTGCAATTCTATCAAAAGATCCAACTTCATTAGCTAAAATCTCATAATATGCATTACAAACATTTATAAAGTCATCTGGATATGATGGGATAACCCTCAAATCAATGTAGTATGGGCTTTTCAAACCAGAAGTTAACGTGAATTCACCGAAGAGTATTGCATTAAGCTTGAAAAGCCTCTTAACAATATCCTCAGCCAAACCCCTTTTCAGAGAAAACCAATCCAATAAAACCCTCAAAAATTCTAATAAAACGGGGATTTAAAGATTTCCATGAAAATAATTTAAGACTAATAGTAGAAGGATGTGAAACATAAGAGTATTATTGCTGGAAAAAGAATTAAACCCAAAACCCTACGTTTAAAACTAAGTGGAGAAACATCATCCAATGGTCCTGGATGCCCTCTATATATATGCATGAAGAGAGCTAGAATAGCCATTAACAGAAACCCTGAAAACATGAGGACCAACACACCAATATATGCGATAACCCTATAATACCTCTCACCAAATAATGCTCTGGAAACATGGCCACCATCAAGTTGTGAAACTGGCATTAAATTTATAAATGTAACCAGAAAACCAATCCAACCTGCAAAGGCAACTGGATGTAATAGTAGATCGTATTTAGCGAAATCTAATGGTCTGAAAACATGAACTAAAATATCAAATATAGCGGGTACAGGGATGTAGACAGCATAAATCATACCCTTCGGGATAATATAAGATAATCTAAGCCCAAGAATCGATACAAGTATAGCAGCAGAAAAACCAATTAAAGGACCACTAAAACCAACATCAAAAAGCTGATCTCTATTAACCACAGGAGATCTCTGAACTATTATCGCCCCCATAGTTCCACCTATCTCCGGAGGTCCTGGAATAAAATATGGAAAACTCGTTTCAACATTATGTATTTTAGATGCAATTTTATGTCCAAATTCGTGAAGTCCAGCTACAGCCAAGAGACAGAGGACATATAGAACTATGTTCATAGGTATATTTCGTTTAGGATCCACAATATCAAAGGATAAACTTGCAACCTGAAGATAACCACTATAAGTTATAGTGGCTAAAGTTGCTATGAACAACACTAAAGCAGCAAGCCTATTACCCCCACCAAAACCCCCCTCAAACCTAAATACTCTGAGAACAATTCTACCATCATGTTTCCTCAATATTGGTAGGTAACCAGACCCCTTCATACAATCATATAGAGATTTAAACTTCAACTTTAGATCTGGTGTTGGAGATA
>JANZKA010000077.1 GCA_025060975.1 Candidatus Culexarchaeum nevadense | reverse complement strand
CCAGGATACGTTGGACTTGTAAAACATGGTCGTTGGGATAGAATATACATATTCCAATGCAAAAAGAATAAGAATCTCATTGGAAAAACAATTGAAGAAATCGCTAAAATTAGAGGGAAAGAACCCTTCGAAGTATTCCTAGACTTAATAATTGAAGAAGAAGGCAATATAAGTGCATTATTCAATTACATAAAAGAAGATGATATACGCACATTAATGAAACATCCACTAATGATGTTTTGTACAGATGGAATTGCATCCTCCAACCGCGGAATACTAAAGAAGATTACTGGATACTCACCATGCAGTTTCGGTGAATACCCATACATACTTGAAAGATTCGTAAAAGAAGAAAGAGTTTTAACACTAGAAGAAGCCATAAGGAAAATGACATCATTCCCAGCTCAAAAATTAGGTTTAAGAGATCGAGGATTAATTAGAGAGGGGATGTGGGCTGATATAGTCATATTCAACCAAAACACCATAAAAGATAAAGCCACAAACAAATACCCATACAAATTCCCACTAGAAAACTACCCACACAAATACCCAGAAGGCATATCATACGTAATCATAAACGGAGAAATCGTCATTGAAAAAGGGAGACAAAAGAAATGCCTCCCAGGAAAAATCCTCCACCACAAACCAAAAAAGCCCACCCAACACAAAACACCATAAAACACTAAAATCAAATAATACATACAAAATAACCCCCTCAACCCCATAAAGTCACAAAAATTAAAAAAATACACATAGTGAAATTCGTCTCTAAACTCCCTTTATTGGCATGATGAAATAGTCGTTGAGAAGAGTTTTCTGTCATAAAACGGGAAAGTTTAAACATTAACTAAAAAAAATAAGAAGAATTGTGATGAGCAGATTTAGGCGGCTTTAAGCATTTATGTTGTTACTCTTCAACATTCCAAAAGTTTGATACTTTACACTCCAATTACGTATGTTCTTAAGACTTCTTCGCTATACGTTACCCGGGTTTATGATTTCAATGAAGGTATTTTGATACGTCTCCTATATACGCTTCTCTATTCACTTTATTTATTCTCTTTAGGATGCTCTCATCTTCAGCAATTCTGGGTTTTGATCTAAGGTATTTGTCTAATTTCTGCTCGTTTATGGCTGTTGAAATTTCTAAGGATTCTAATCCATGTCTCTCAGCATTAAAAATCTTAGCTGAACTCCTCTTTTCTAAAACATCAATCAGTTTAACCTCGTAATTACCAACATCGCTTATAGTATTCTTCGCCATCTCTAGACTGTAATACCCATAATCCACTCTATTAAAAATCTTCGTGGCAAGATCGTAATCTCCAACACCACCTAGTCTTGGGATAAGCCTATGGTTTGCACCAAAAAGATTGAATCCCATAGCAAATATAATGATATCTTTAGCAGGGACAACATGCTGCTTTTTAGTTGCTTTACCATACTTAAGGTTAATTGCATATCTAAGGCAGGGTTCACCAAACTCCCTCTCAAATTTTTGAGACTCTCTAACTATCTTTGATACAAAAGTGTACTGGGATAAAGGATTTCCCCCATTAAAATCCACGCACACAAAGTTCTTGCTTATTTCGTCTTTTTTAGCATAGTACTCGAAAAGTCGTGGTATATCGACGATGGAGTAATGGGGGATTACTGGCACCAATATTGCATGGAAAGAACATGTTTGATATACCTCGATGAACTCATCTAAAAATTTAATATACTTTTCACAGGGCAACTTTGTTACAATTGGAGGCACCAGAATATCCAATGATATATCATTAAAGAGATGGAAGAGATCCTCTATTTCCTTTTTCTCCGGCACCCTCCCGTCAGTATTATACTCCACTATACCAACAGTTATATCATTTTCAGCTCTCTTTAAGATAGACGACATCTCGTAATTGAATCTTTGCATATACGATTTTTTGCTCACCATTCTAAGTAAACCTTCACGATTAATATGACGGTATATTTCAATAAACCCCCTTATACTCCTATTCCTTAACGATGTTTCATCATTACGTCTAGATCTAGATGCTGACAAAACTCTTCTCGGAGTTATAGCCACTTTTGATCCAACAGACACCTCAATAGTTCTAGCACATTTAAAATTATCATCAACACTAATAATCTTTGTTTTAATCATCACAACGATACTCCCAAAAATTAATTAACTGATGGTTGTAAATAAGTTTTTGTGGGAGAGATCATATGGAAACGCTAAGAGACGTTGTTACAGAAATCTCAACTGTTGAGAAATACATACTTGCTTTGATCTATGCTGCTGGAGGTAGAGTGAAAGGAAAGTTGTGGTTCGAAAAGGAAATGTTCGAATTATCTAAGGCATTTAATGAATTAGCAGATGAATTGGAGTTTAGTGCTTATAGCTTTGGCCCATTTAGTGAGGCATTAGATGACTATATGGATATGCTGGTAAACTCAGGGTTAATAGTATTTGAAGACTCAAATCTAAAATTGACCGATAAAGGATTAAAATGGGCGGAAACTATTTGGAGTAGCCTTTCCAAACGCGAAAAGGAAGTAACTAAAGCTATTGTGGAGTTTATGGAGGAACTTGAATATGATGAACTTCTACTATATACATATGTGACCCATCCCGAAATGGCTGAGAAAAGCAGTGTCAAAGAAAGTATCCTACGAAGAAGAGAGGAAATAGCATTGAAAATGTTGGAAAAAGAGAAGATATCATTAAGTCTTGCAGCAAAACTAGCAAACATACCGGAAACGGAGCTTATCGAAAAAGCAGTAAAACGTGGTATAAAACCGTTCGATGTTCAAGGCGATATAGGGGAATAAATATTGACAGAAAACAAAAGTGGACGAAGAGTGATAATGGTATTTAATACATCCGTGGTGAGCGAACTCTTCCATACAGGTATTCTGGGAAAACTGACAAACTATAGAGACTCCATAAGACATTACGTTGAATTTGTACTCCCAGATGCTGTTTTCAATGAACTTAAGAAGGATAGGAGTATAGGAGAAAATGAAGAACTTCTCAGACAAATCTTTAAAATACATAGAACACCCGAGGAAATCTTAAGTGAATTACGCTTAAGAAAGCGCAATTTAGGACCAGGTGAACTAAGCGTTTTAGCGGTAGCGTCTTCCCTAATCCAACAAAACCCTCAATCATCAATAATTGTTGTAATAGACGAGAAAAAGGGAAGAAGAGCCGCTGAAGAATTAGGCTTAAAGAGACATGGCACCCTTTGGATTATACTCCAGCTTAAAGCAAATAAAGTTATTAGTAGAGAAAAGGCAATAGAGATCGTTAGAAAACTTCCACACCGTGGCTTCCATATAAGCGAAAAAGAACTTGAAAAAGCCATAAAGAATGTTGAAAGTGATTGTTGAAGTTATTAAGGGGGTGTGGAGAAAGATAAGGAATACGTGAAAAGTATGCCTTTTTGAGTTCATGGAGATATGGTTTGACTTAAACTTAAATGTATGTTGATTGGATAACCATTTGATGTCTGTTATGTTTTGGCGTAGTAGGTTTTATGGTGTTTTGTTGGCTACGACTACAGCATCTTTCATCTCCCCATTTACAACGTCATCTATAACTGTTGCATTACCCGTTTTAGCTGAGGAGTTTAATGTTGGTTTAGCTGGAGTTAATTGGGTTGTCAATGTATATTTGATTGCATTAGCTTCCACGATCCTCATGTTTGGCGGTGTTGGTGATTGGATTGGTAGGAGGAGGATATTTGTTTCTGGTATTACAATGTTTGCAGTTACGTCTTCTATTATGGTTATGGTGCATGATTACCTTAGCTTATTGGTGTTTAGGCTTTTACAGGGGTTAGCTGCATCTATGATTTCAAGTACTGCTGTGGCTATATTGAGTGAACTCCTCCCCATGGAGAAGAGGGGGGTGGGTATAGGTTTGAATACCATGGCAGTCTATCTTGGACTCACATTGGGACCTCTAATTGGAGGATACTTCACCAATTACTTTGGGTGGAGATCGCTATTCATACTTAAAACCAGCATAGCTCTTCTAAGTTTAAGTTTAACCATAACCCTCCCAAAAACAAGCAGAGGTATGGGGATGAAACCTAATTTTAAAGTGTCAGCATTAATTGTATCGTCAATAATCATGACGATCTATGGAACATCAAATATAAATTCTCCATATGGAATTATAATAGCATCTTTAGGATTCATAACATTCACTTCCACACTATTAATGGAAAGTAGAAATCCGAAGTTTATACATCCCATGATACTTAAAAGGAAACCTTTATCAGCAAATATAGCTGCACTACTCAATTATAGCGCTACATACGCATTAACCATACTACTAAGTTCATACTTACAAAAATTACGGGGATTAAATCCAAGTGAAACAGGCTTAATACTAACCACACAATCAATAGTTCAAGCAACACTCTCACCAGCCGCAGGATTACTAGCAGATAAACACAACCCATCAATAATAGCTTCAATGGGAATGCTAACAATAACCTTCGGCATACTCAGCTTAACACCAATAAACCCCACAACACCCATAAACCACATAACATATACACTAATAATCTTAGGGATTGGATTTGCATTCTTCTCATCCCCAAATACCACTGCAATCATGAACATGAGCCCAAAAGAAGCCTACGGATCTTCATCAGCACTACTAGCCACAATGAGATTCCTCGGACAAGCACTAAGCACATCAATAACAACATCCATAATGAACATACAAGGAGATTTAATGCCAACCATAAAAACATCATTAACAATATATGTAATCCTAAGCATAATTGGAGCAATAATATCATTAACAACTGGAATGGAAATTCGTAGAACATTGACCAAACAATAGCGCATCCATTCCCGCTAAGAGGAGACGATCAACTAAGCCAACCACATCTAAACGCAAAAGGAAGCTATGGGTTTGAGTAAAACCTCTAAAGGGAAGTTTT
>JANZKA010000076.1 GCA_025060975.1 Candidatus Culexarchaeum nevadense | reverse complement strand
AGATAACCACATATGTGAAACCATCCACCCAATGGTTGATATTCAGTTGCAATGGTGATCTGAACCGTTAATAATATAGTTAGCATAGTTAATATTGGTATTATGTATTTCTTTTTCAACATTATAATTCACCGTATATATATGGGAAAATTTAAATTTTTCTAACTTGAATTATTGTATTTGAAATGTCTAGGCAGTTAAAATTATTATTAACGTTAATCATTATGGCTGTATGTCTGTTTTCAGTTTTCAATTTTTCGTCATCTGGGGTTCCTCCAGCAGAGTATTTTTATATTTTTGTTATATCTAATGGAGACGTTAATGTCAAAATAGCTAATTGGCATGTTAGATTGCCTGAAGAGTTTCTACGTATTCCGATTGGGACTAAAGTATCCAATTACGTTTGGCTAAGCTATAATATTGGTAATGAATTGACTGGTAGAGTATCTTTGGATTTGACTGGTATGGGTGAGGCTGAAGCTGATGCTGAATTTCAGAGGATTAAAGATTTTTTAGAAGGTTGGCTTCGATGTAAATTTGGCAGTATTGACAAATTGATACGCTCCCATACATCGCAATACCTTGGCCATTTGATGTGGGTGGAATACAATTTTAAAGCTGAAAACTTCAATCCAGACGTTTTACTCGATAAATTTATGAGCTTAATTCCCTCCGAGGGCTTTCTAGTCCTGGTGAGTAAGAGGATAATATCCCCAGGAGACTACTTTTATTTAACTGTTTATGGAGGCTCCAACTATGCTCAACTAGCATTCACAAAGTCCTTCAGAAACTACTTTAATTTCAAAGTTGGAGAAACCTATACCCTGGATGTCTTCAAACTTCTCAATTTCACAGGATCCATCAAGATCTCAAGCAATTACTGTGAAATTGCAATAGAATTACTAACCTATAGTTCTTCTACAGAACCTACTAATATTAAAGCTGAGATAGTTAAAGTTGATCTCCCCTATGAATTTAGCGTTTGGGGACTCAGGATTATTAATGTCGTGAATGGTGAATACACTTTACGTGCGGGTCAAACCATTGAATACATGCGTGTAACATTTAAGATAGTTGAAGTTGGCTTTAACATCTCCAACATACTAAGTAATATAAACTTAACAACAATTACTGGAATATTGATAGTGGTGGTATGCATCTCCATACCCCTACTCTTAATTAGAATGTCGAAGATGAAGCGGAGCGCCACTTAAACAGGCTTTAACCAACACCCACAAACATTCAAAAAAGTGGGAGTTTTATTCAGCATTTAAGGTTCATCATAACCATAGCAGTTACACTGACCCCAATAACCAACACTTGGAGTTGTAGCCTCGCCACCATAATACCATCCATACTCTAACTTTACATGTGTTATTGTGGTGTATGGGTATGTTGGTTGTAGGACCGCGTATCCCACAGATCCTCCAGCCCACACCTCGCTTGAACTCCCACTTCCATACTCATATATTGACCATACTATCAACGCGGTATTTGGATCCGCCCAATAGAAGTTGATGATCTCAATTAAAGTTGCGCCTGGACCTGTGCCCCACTTATACACATAATGGACTTCATAATCTCCGGGATTCTGTAAATATCCACTTATATGATCTATGAACTCCCCAACAGAGAGTATTTCTATTGCATATGCAATTTTAATTGTGAGCATCACTACGCTGATAATTGTCAATAAATACAATGTTTTCTTTTTCAATGTTATAATTCACCGTATATATATATGGAAAAATTTAAATTTTATTTTTCTTAAAGATATATTTTGATGAAAACTTGTTTATCCGTAATACTCTTAGCATTTATTAGTGTATTTCCTTATCCGAATCAGTATTCATTGAATTATTTTGATTACCTAAATCTTACTATTTCATTTGATGGTAGTATTAATTGCACTATAACTTCTGATATTGAGAATCCCCCAATTGATGTGCCGTATGTTCATGGTCTAGTTGATAATTATTTTTTAGTTGTGTTTTATGTTGGTGGTAATGTTAGTGTGGGTTGGGATGTGGATTTAAAATCGATTGGTGAAGTTGAGTCTGATGCTCAAGCGGCTAAGATAGTTGAACCTGTTGAGAGTTGGCTTGGGGTGAGCTTTGATTTTAAGAATAAGGAGAGGAGAGGATCTGACCGTATAAGATACACCTTTTCCACTAAGAATTATAATCCAGATGTCATTATCGATAAATTTCTAAGTTTGATTCCAAGTGAGGGGTTACTCTCGATGGTCAGTAGAAGGATAATCTCCAATGAAACCACATTCATGTTAGGCTTTTATGTGGGTACGAAAGCATGCAAATTAACCTTCTCAAAATCCTTCCAAAACTACTTTAATTTTAAAGTTGGCGAAACCTACACTCTCGATATTTTCAAATTACTAAATTTCACAGGCCCCTTAAAGATCCATAAGATGTCTGATCATGGCACATGGATTCAAATAACTCTACTATCCTACGTAAAAGCTGACATTCTCAATGTAATTCCAGATATTCAAGCTGAGATATTGAGTATAGAATTTCCATTTCAATATAGGGTTAGTAAGGGTACATATGCCAATAAACCTTATCCACCGGAATTCACCATCAGTAATATGATAACCGAGAATGTTGGGGGTACTGTCATCTCTAGATTCTCCCTTACCACTGGCGATGTTGTTGATCATATGCGGATAACATTTAAAATAGTTAAGTATGGATTTTCAGCAGGCATAGAGTTTCCAAGCGTAATTGGCATCTCAATAATAATTATTTGCGTATTTGCATCCATAGCCATACTTTACAATATGAGAAAGCATAGGAGAGGGCAACCCGCCATAACAGCTTCCTCCATCCCCCAACATTAGAAATTTACCAATAGTCTAGAACCCTTCACAATCCTTAACTTCGTAAATGACAAATATACTTTACATGCTGGTCAAATCATCGAATATATGCGCATAACATTCAAAATAATCGAAGCCGGACTCAACTTTTCTACGGGAATATTAATAGCAGTTATACTTGCCTTCTTGCTCACACTTATAATTCTTATTCGGAGATAAACCCATATTATTCAAGCTGAAATATTATGCACAATAAAATTCCTATTCAAGTTAAATAAAACTGCCGTGATACTTCTTTACATTTTGAGATGAGTTCTTCTATCTTCTTTATTTTCTCTTCTTCTTTATCTGAGGGGATTGAGTAAAATTCGCAGATTTTGTCGACTCCATATTTTTCAAGGATTAGTAATTCTTCGGCGAAAAGTGGTTTCACATCTAAATTAGCTCTTTTGAATAGTGGTAATGCTCTTTCCATGTGGGAGAGAATCGTTAAGACTCCAATACGCTTTGCAAAGTTAAAAGTTTGCCTTTTCAGTAAGGTTTTTAAGAATTCCACATTTTCTTCAGTAGTTGCGGAGAGCTCTTCTAAAAGCATATCTTGTAAAGGAACTTTGTATTCCTCATGAAGAAATTCAGCAATTATTTGAGCCTCAGATTTCTCCCATCTTGCAAGAGCAAAAGCCTCAAAGGAAAAGTTTGGCTTCTCCAGTATACTGCTATAATCATATCTAACTCCAAAATTATATCCACCAGAAATAATAAACTTCTTTACAATCCCCCTTTTATAAGCTATTCCAGCTGCCCGTGCTTTAAGCTCTGTGTGAGGTGCCAAAAAGTACCTATTATCTCGCTTTTTAACTTGAGAACCCAAAACAATTACCAAATCATATTTCTCCAATATTAACACCCATTCATAAGATTCCTCTTAAACTATATAACATTCATCCTTTTTATTCTTAGATTCTTGCATTATCAAATCCTTACATTCCATGCACTACTTTCCAATAAATTTCCTTTTGCTATCATAATTGATCCTTAGCGTAATTAAAGCTGGGACTTTCCTATACTCCACAGTAGCGATGAAACGTAACAAATAGGCTTGTAAACTTAAAATCTGCAACGGGAAAAAGAGGGGTTGAAGATTGTTTTAAATTCTTCTTCTCTTAACCTGTCTTCTTTATTACTGTGATGCTTCTGATTATTATTTGTGTGACTGTGCCCTTCTCTAAGTCTACGTGTACTTGGGCAAATCCACCATTTCCATTTCTTAATGTCACTATTGCTCCAGTGGCTTTTAGTGTTACTGTTCCATCACCTTGAACCACCATCTTCATGGTTGGCTGTATTCCTGTAACATTGTATCCTTGGCTTATTAGTTCTTGTACATCGCTATCGCTTAAAGCTATGCTTAAAACTTTGTCTTTGAATTCATCGCTAATTTCAATTGTGAACCACTTCATCTTCCACTTTATTAATGGTTGTATGGGTTGTGGCATCTGGTTTCCGTTCCAAGCCCACTTATACTGTTGTCTCCAAGCATATCCAGCATATACTGTGGCTATTCCAATGCCAAGCATTACCATTGATAGTATGGCTATTAATGCTAGTTTCCTCATTTCATTACACCCCAATAAACATTTACTTTACATTTTGATTTAAGGGATTCTTTGAAATATGCTTTTCATGGTTTAGTATGCTTTTTCCAACTTAATGGGAAAACATTATATTCGATTCGATTCTAGAATATTTTGGTGATATCAATTGGCTTTTAGGATGACTGTTTTCTCAGATAATTATGCTAGTCTTAGGAGTAGGGGTTGTTGGGCTCAGCATGGATTTGGAGCTTTCCTAGAATTTAGATTTGAGGATTTGAGTTTGAATTTGATTTTTGATTGCGGCCCCCACATGGATGTTGTTAAGCATAATTTGGATTTGTTGAAGCTTGATTTTAGTGGTGTTAATGCAGTGTTTTTGAGTCATGGGCATTATGATCATACTGGAGGGTTACTTGAAGTTGTTAAGCGTATTGGTAGGAGAGTTCCAGTAGTGGTTCATCCGAAGACATTTTCCAATAGGTTTGCTAAGAGAGATCTCAGGGTTGTTGGAGTTCCATTTAAGCCTAATGATGTTGAGAGTGCAGGTGGAATAGTTGTTCAATGTAGGAATCCAATT
>JANZKA010000075.1 GCA_025060975.1 Candidatus Culexarchaeum nevadense | reverse complement strand
GATAATATATTGGAAGTATTGGGGGAAGGGGGAACCTCCATACGTTAGCTACATGGGCTATTGCGAATGGATATGAAATAATGATGACAACATGTCTTAATCTTCCTTCCTTTCTTTTATTGGAGACTCTTTTTCCGTGTTTTTAGGATTAGTATTGGTATTGATGTGCATGAAGCTATAATTAGCATTATTCCGATTATGGTTGTGGGTGTTAAATCTATTTTGAAAGTGACATAGCCATACTCAACTATATTGAATTTTATTTGCATATACTCAATAACATCGCCTGCAGTGAGGGAGTATGTGGCATATGGCAACCCCTCCGTGGTGTAGCGGACCATACGATTTTCAATAGTATAATCGGTAGCTCTATCTACACCGCCACTAGATTTACCCACACTATATTTAAATGGCAATTTAATTTCAATTAACTCAGCCTTATAAGGATATAATTTTACCCATTTATTGGTAACGGGATCCATATAGTATAATAAAATTATAGTTACACTACTTCTATGATCAGACTTTGGATGTGTTGTGATTGGACTTGTTAGATTTAGTAGCTTAAATACATCTAAAGTATAAGTGTTTCCAAGTTTGAAATTGAAATAATTTCTCACAATTCCACGAATCCTTAGCTCAGCAAAGTTGCTGGTGGAGGATATTGTTAAACTTATTTTGTCTCCTACACGTAGAAACTTCCTAGTCACAATGGACATAAACCCCTCATTAGGTTTCAACTTGAGAAAAGCATCTACCACAACATCCGGGTTAAAGTCAGTTATAGTACAAGTATAGTGGATGCCTCGGAAGACTTCCCCAGTAACTGAACTTTGATAGGAATATGGTAATTTAACAATATTGTTAAACTGTATCCCCATATAATGTTCAAGGGATTTTGTTATATTGTAAAGATAAGCATCAGCCTCCTGCTCACCAATACTCATAAAAGACCACACACTTTTAAAATCCAGTTGATTATCACCAACAACGTACTCGAGCGTTGCAGAATAGCCTGCACCCAAAACTCTAGGTAGCTTAAAAGGCAATTCAACCTCATAGAAAACAATGTTAAAACTAACATCACCAGTACAGAATACAACTATACCAATATGCTCTAATGGCCGTTCAAGAGTGAATTGAGAAGGATATATAACATTTGATATTGGAAATGAAAACGCATGTAAATAGCTATGATGAATAATACCAGTAAATGAGAAAGCAATATACATTACTATTAACATTACGTGAAAACTTCTCAACATCAAATGACTATCAATTTCAAGAACAATTTAAAATTTACTATATGTTAACATGTTCATTGTAAATGAAACGATTGTATGCATATGCGTAATTTTGTCAATTTCTACTGCTCTTTTAAACTTAGTTGTGATAGTGGAATGTGTAAACAAGAGTTTGGGGGTGTAAGGAATGGTATTTGCAAGAAAGTTTGAAAGTTCAAA
This sequence comes from Candidatus Culexarchaeum nevadense, assembly GCA_025060975.1. Classification (GTDB taxonomy): domain Archaea; phylum Thermoproteota; class Methanomethylicia; order Culexarchaeales; family Culexarchaeaceae; genus Culexarchaeum; species Culexarchaeum nevadense. The sequence continues at coordinate 3,553 of JANZKA010000075.1, read as the reverse complement.
GGTCTTTTATTTTTGAGTATATAAGTGGAATTCTGGATAAAAGAAGCTTGAAAAGTTTAACTAGATTTATATTGCTTAACTCTCCAAACAATCACCGTTGCAATGGATACAGAAACCAAAACTATTAACATGCCTGTAACATTTGTGGATTCAAATTTTATTCCATAACTCTCCTCAACAATTTTAAAAGTTATACGCATATAATCAATAACATCACCAGCAGTAAGTGTATACTTAGTGGGGGCAGCATATTGAGGGATATCATTACAAATGGCATATGTCCTTGTACCTCTAATTTTATACTTAAATGGAAGCTCTATACTAATGAGTTCGGCTTTAATATTTGCGTATATCTCGGTTGTACCGGAGAAATATGATAGAATGTATATCTCCACACTTGAACCATTAATGGATTTCTCATGAATCTTTAATGGTCCAGGAAAATCGAACATTTTGAAAATGTCAAGGGTATAAGTGTCTCCAACTCTGAAATTAAAGTAGCCTACAAACTTTTTTGCATAAATGAATTTACAGTACCTTGAGCCAAAATAGAATTGCAACCAAAAGATGTCATCTTTAGAGACTACCCTCCTACTAATTAATGACAAGAATCCATTCTTTGGAAGTGAAGCCAGAAGCTTGTCTATAATGGCATCAGGATTGAAATTTTCACAAATAAACCCGTAATGCATGCTCCTAAGAGTGCCAAACTGTGGATGATTGAAAGTCTCTAATATCCTCTCAGTCTCCTTAAAAGTCACCCCCAACCAATTTTCACATAACTCTCTAATCTTATTGGCATGAACATCAGCTTCAGCTTCACTCATGTAATGCAAATCAATCCTAATTCCAAATTGTATTGGACCACCAACAACATGGTATATTCCATAACCACAACTTAAAACCCCAAGACCTGGTAGTGGTGGATAGTAGAGTGGCGCATCAAGAAAGCGGCAAGTCAATTGACAAACAACATCACCATTAGCACGAACCTCAATACGCAACCAATCAAAATAACTTGGTTCAACAATAACAGTTTGGGAACTCTCTAAATAAGAAATTTGCCAATCAACCATACATGAATATAACTGTAAAACTGTAATGAAAAAGAAAACCCAAAAATTCCGCATCAATATAAATATATGCTTAGAAAAATTTAAATTTTCCTATATATATAGAACGGTGAAAAATTTTGAAAAACATCAAACAATTAATACTATTACTACTACTAATTCCATTGATAACCACAGGAATGGAGGTATTATCAAACAACATTACCCAATCAAAGGATATTCAACCGATGGCAGGATGGAAATATCTTGTAGGTTGGCTACCATACCCAAACTCTACATGGAGGGAGGATTTTGGACAAGTGGTTACAATATTTGTGATAATGGGCTTCAGCTGGGATGCACCATACACTGGAATTCGTGTGGAAGTTCTATATGGAGAGACAGTAGTAGATGATCTTGGAACATGGTATGGTGGGGCAAACGGGGGTATGTTCCATACTGCTGGTGGCTAGCTCATGAGAGAGCACCAGCAGCAACCGGGCTACTTTTCACTTATCACGAATATTATGGAGAAGGGGATCCTCCAGAAATACTTTTCATGGGATACTGTGAATATAGTGGGTAATTCTATTCATAATCAAATATTTTGGGGACGAGTGGTTGTGAATTTTGTTGATTAGACTTATTTTTGTAGGGTTGAAATTTGAGGGATCAATAAATTTTAGTTTTCTCTTTTTTAAAATGATATTTGGGGGATGAAGTTTTGAGGTTTTGGTTTTTAGTGTTACTTGGGTTGACCGTTTTTTCATTTTTGTTTGTGAGTGGGGTTGTTTATTCGGTTGCTATGGATTTGAGGTTGTGGTGCGGTACTCCTAGTAAGGTGTGTTTTGCTGGTAGTGTCTTGAGTTATGATTTTAGTGTTAATTATGTTGGGCCTTTACCTTTTGTTGATGTGTTTTTGATGGTGGGTGGAGTTCCTAGTGGTTGGGGGTGTAGGTTTGTTTATGGTAGTTATGAGGTTGATGCTGTTAGGTTGATGAATAAAACTAGTGTTAATCTTGTTTTGATGGTTAATGTTCCTGGGGATACTGCTCCTGGATCTTATGATTTCCATGTAGTTGCATGTTATGATTATCCACCTTATAAGAGTTATTTGAATTTGAGGGCTACTGTTAAACCAATTGTTAGTGGTCTTGTTTTATCTTGTTTGACTCCAGCTAAGGTTGTTGAGGCCGGTGGCACGGTTAGTTTTGATGTTAAGATTAAGTATTATGGTGTTAGGGATGAGTTTATGTTTAGTGTTCCAAATCTCCCTAATGATTGGAGTGTGAGTTTCTATTATGGTGTGGATGAGATATTGTTGGTGTCTCTGAATAATGGTGATGAAGTTACAATTAGGGTTAAGTTGAGCATCCCCATGGATGCCAGAGTTGGGGATTATAATTTAACTTTAAACGTGTATTCTAAGAGTGTTAGTGAAAGTTTGAGTTTGATGGTTAGGGTTAAACCTTCCTCTATTGTTAATAGGGGGTTGAAGGTTTCTGTGGACTACCCAATAGTGGATGTGGAGGCTGGGAGAACTGTGTACTTCACTTTAACCATAAGGAATATTGGTTTAATGGATGAAGTGGTTTATTTGAATTTAACTGATAAGCCCAGTGGATGGAGCACTACGTTTAGGGTTGCAGGTAAGGTTGTTAGGGGATTACTATTACCTGCAGGTGGAAGTGTTAATGTGGCTTTTGAGGCTACACCATCACCATACATCAATATAGGTGAGCATAGATTTAAGGTTCAAGTGTACTCGGAGGATAAGGTAATATTGAAAGATTTAACTTTAATCGTCAATGTTATTGGAAGCTATAGTTTATCCATAACATTCCCAGAATTTCCAGCACTATACTTCACAATAACTTCAGGTGAAAGTAAGAGTTTCACTGTAACTGTAACCAATACTGGATTTCTAAATGTGACCAATGTATACGTGTCTGTAGATGTACCATCAGCCATAGATTGGAGGGTTGATGTGGAGCCAAGTAAAGTGTTAATACTTAAACCTAACGATAAAGCTAATTTCAAAGTAAACATTTATGTTTCAACAATAGTGTCTGCTGGAGACTATTTCATAACTGTAAAAGCAGTTTCAGATCAAGTTTCATCAACAGCTAGAGACGTTAGGGTTAGTGTGACAAAACCGACGGAGTGGGGGTACATAGGCTTCGGCATAGTTTTAGTAGCATTTGTAGTGGTTGTAATTGTTTTTAGGAGGTTTGGGAGGAGATAGGTTTGGATGTGATAATTGAAACTGAGAATTTAACGAAAATATATCGTGTTGATGGTAGAGAGATTAGAGCAGTTGACAATCTAAACTTGAAGGTTTATGAAGGGGATGTATTTGGGTATCTAGGACCAAATGGTGCAGGTAAAACGACGACAATACTAATGCTACTTGGATTAATAATGCCTACGAGTGGTGGTGGAAGGGTTTGCGGGTACGATATCATCAAAGAATCAAAGAAGGTTAGGAGTGTAGTGGGATA
>JANZKA010000074.1 GCA_025060975.1 Candidatus Culexarchaeum nevadense | reverse complement strand
TTAATATTGAGAGAATTTCACATGGCCAGAGACGGAGCAATAGCGACACTAGCAATAATAAGAGAAGTCATGGAAAGCGGGAAAAAGGTGTCAGAAATAATATCTGAAATACCAAGATACTACATGATAAAAACAAACATACAAAAGAATAACATAAACTTAGAGGATAAAATAGATAAACTGAAAGTTCTAGGAGACCTAAACCTAATAGATGGAGTGAAAATATCATCAGAAAATTGGTGGGCATTGATAAGACCGTCAAGAACAGAACCAAAAATAAGAATAATCGTAGAAGCAAGAGAAAGAGAACAAGCTTTAGAAACTATTAAAAGAGTGCTTGAAATAATATCATGTTGAGATAGGTAGCTATGGTGAACGAAATAAGGATACTGGAAATAAGAAGAGATGACAAGATAATAGAGGTAACAAGTGGATACCTCAGAGTTAGAGAAGGCCCCTTCATAGATAGAACTAGAAGGATGGGTATACCAAGAGAGAGATGGTTTGCAAGAGAGGAATATCAGCTAATTTTGGAAAATGAAATACCAATAAACAAAATAGTTACAGCAAACTATGAACGCGGAAAACTGAAAATACTATGGATGAAAAGGGGTGAAGGAATATTCGAGAAACCTGAAGAATACGAAATTAAACTATTAGCATACGAAGCTGAACTGATAATAGAAGTTTTGAATAGGTTAAAGAAAGGGGAAGACCCAATAATATTAGCAAAAGAATATTCACAAACATTCATTGGATACAGAGAAGAAATACCTGAAGCTGACATAATAGTCAGCATAGAAGGAGACTACGTGAAAATAGAAAATGGGGAAATAAACAGGATAATCAGCTATAGATACATAGTACCATACGTAGCATCACTATTTGGAAGATTATCTGAAATATACACTGAAAGAATACCAATAAATGAAATCTCAAATGTTAAAATGGAAGTGAAAGTTAAAAGTTCTGGAAGCAATGAATATCATGTAAAGATAACATTAAAGAATGGTAAAACCAAAAACATAAACTTCTATAAATGGAAAGATAAAGCTGAAACCTTCATAAACACTCTAGATAAAATACTGACATCCTTAAAGAAGTATAGGGAGAAAGAGGAGAAAATAAGATACGAAATACAGTACAAACCAATTTATGAAGAAGAGGGAGTAAAACGGGTAACCAGTGATATTAGATCCATAGCGGCACCAACATTAATCATATTCCTAATACTAGCAACACTAGCTAGCCAATACATAGATAGAGATCTAACAACAATGATACTGATTCTAATACTATCAATGATACTTGGAGCCATATGGAAGAAGATAAGAGGGTAGAGGAAACCATTTATACAGTAAAACAACAAACATTATTACAGTGAAATAAATGAGGTATGGAGCACAAAGCGAATATGGAAAATTAAAGAGTGTATTAATGCATATTCCAGGAGAAGAAATAAACATAGTTAGTGGAAGCAATAAAGAGGATTACCTTTTTAGAGAAGTACCAGACTTAGACAGATTTAAATATGAACATGAGAAGTTCGTTAAGATACTCAAAGAAGAGGGTGTTAGAGTATATTTAGTGGAAGAAGAAGTTAATAGAGAGTTAATTGAAGCAATAAAACTATGTCCAAACATGGTATTCACAAGAGACAATGGAACAATAACAAAAAGTGGGGCAATAATAGGGAGAATGAAGCATCATGCAAGAAGTGTAGAACCAATAATAGTGAGAGAGGCATTGAAGAATATAGGTGTTCCAATACAAGCAGTAATGGAGGCACCAGCAATATTTGAAGGTGGAGATGCGGTATGGCTAGATGAAGAAACGTTAATGATAGGTTATGGACCTAGAACTAATGAAGAAGCTGTAAAGAAAATATTGATGGAAGGTCTTGGAAAAACCTTCAAAAACTTGATTGCAGTTCCACTACCAGGAAGAAGAGTGCATCTAGATGGAGCGCTAATGATACTCTCAGACAAAATAGCTGTAACTAGAATTGAGGATATATCCATGTATCCCTCAAAAATGTATATGGAAGATGGCAGAATCAAAATAATAAACTTAGCCAAATGGTTGATGGAAAAGGGCTACGAATTAATAACAGTAAATGATAGGGAAGATAGGATGTTCGGAGCAAACTTAGTGGCCATAGGTGAAATGAAAGTATTATCATATCTATGGAATAGGAGGATTATGAGAGAGCTTGAAAAGAGAGGATTTGATGTAATAGGAGTTGAAGGATACGAACTAGTTAAAGGTGGGGGAGGATTACACTGCATGATACTACCAATAGAAAGGGAGAGTATTAAGATGTAATACTCCTCCAAAAACCACACATAACCTTAACTGGACAAACATCATGCTTCGGATTCCTAGCAGTACAAAACTGTCTACCAAGAGCTATAAGTAGCAAATGTAAACGAAGATAATCCGATGCCTCATACATCTTCATCCAAGCACTCCTAATATCCTCATAACTAGCATTAGCACTCACAATTCCAAGCCTTTTGGAAACCCTAGCAATATGTGTATCCACTGGAAATGTTGGACATTTACCAGTAAAAAGTAGTATTACATCTGCAGTTTTAGCCCCAACACCTGGAAGAAGCATCAAGGTATTTCTAGCTTCATCGCAAGGGAGATTCAAAATGATATTCATATCACCATTATACCGTTCATAAATGATCTTTGATACTTCAATTATTCTAGCTGCACGTTTAATATACATACCAGCAGGTTTAATTAGCTCAGATAAAGTTTCAAGTGGAATACTACTCAAAGTTTTAGCATCCACATTAAACTTTGAAGATATATTGTTATAAGCCTTTATAGCATTCTTATCATTAGTGTTCTGGGAAAGTATAGTCATTATTAGGAGTTTGAAAGGGTCTGAAGAGCGATGAGCAATTATTACAGCATAACTCTCATAATCCAATTTCACACCATCAGATAACATCTTCAAAAATGATTTCGGATCGAAAAACGTCATACAATTCACACAAATATTGTGAACCATTACACAAGAAATAGTTTACCATACAAAAACAGTATACCCTTAAAAATCAATATGAATAATGCATCGTCAAAACTCTTAAATGCACACTCCACAATAAATCATCAATCGGTGCATTGAAATGAAGAAGCATTATAATGGTTATAAATCGTTTCAGTATCTTGAACCAAACAAGGATTACAGAGCATTCAAACTGGTAAGAGAGATAGATAGAGTACCATCTAAGAATATAGAGTTAAGTAAAAGTGAAGAGGAAAGAGTTGAAGAGATTTTGGAGAAGTACATTGTCATATCATTACACGACCACTCCACAGTCTTCCCAGAAAACCCACAAGAAATATTACCATATGTTAGGGAAGGAAGGATGTTTACGGGATTCGAAGGACTTGCAGTTTCAGGTATAGACGTGATTTTCGATGGACTATTTGATGGTATAGGGTTAACTCCATCAAGAGACCCTTGGAGCTGGGATAATGTAATTTACCAGATTGGGATGTTCCATTCAGACATAGACCACCAAAACCTTGCATTCATAGTTAGGAGAATTGAAGATGTGGAGAAAGCCCATAAAGAGGGGAAGATTGGAATAGTCATCCACATTGAGGGGGCACCCAGAATTGGTGATGAAATAGATAGAGTTGATGTGCTATATGGATTGGGAGTTAGATGCATGGGAATAACATATAGTAAGGGTAATGAATTTGGAAGTGGTCTTGCAGATAAATATGATAAAGGACTTACAGATTTAGGATACAAATTAGTTGAAAGAATGAATAAAATTGGAATGGCAATAGACATAGCCCACTCAAGCGATAAAACATCCATGGACGTTATTGAAGCAAGCAAAAAACCAGTTTTCATAACACATGCAGGTGCAAGAAAGCTATGGCCAACACGAAGAATGAAACCTGATGAAGTTATACAAGCATTAGCCGAGAAAGGTGGAGTAATCGGTGTAGAAGCTTCACCACACACAACACTAACACTTGAAGATAGGAAACACAGCATAGAAACCGTAATGAAACACTTTCAATACATAGAAAAGCTAGTAGGCATAGATTACGTTGCCTTCGGACCAGACACATTATTCGGAGACCACGTAGCACTACACAAAGTATTCTCAAGAGAATTATCATTAACCGAAACTAGAACAAAAGAACTAGAATACACTGAAGTTGAATATGTAGATGGCTTGGAAAACCCATCACAATTCAAAAATATAATTAGATGGCTTGTGAAAAACGGGTATAGCGATGAAGAGATAAGTAAAGTTATTGGAGGAAATGTCCTAAGAGTACTTAGGGAAGTATGGTGAAGCTACAATAAAAACATTACTAGGCTATTTTTGCCAATTACATTTCACATACTTACACCTAAAATTGAGTTAGTATGAAATTTATTATCGTATCATAAGCTCTAAATTCTATTAAATTCAACCCTATTACCCATCCTTAAAAATAATAATGCTCTAGCAAAACAACAATACCGAAATTATCGTTTTAATGCTGAGGTAAATAGACATACACTTACCCAAGTAAAGAGAAAGTATTGTATCATTCATCTCGTTTCAATAAATTATCCCCCAAAAGATTGCATGACTGTATTGCAGAAATCATGTTGAAGCAATTATTTCTTAACCCACCTATTAGCATCCCTAACAGTATACTTCTCAACACTCTTCCTCAAAGCAACACCCATATCAATACCATAATAATTAGAAATGCATATCAATGCAAACAGGACATCACCAATCTCCTCAACTAAAAATTTTATATCACCACAACCTTTACCACCTTCAAGGGAATTCAAAGCTCTAGCAAGCTCACCAACTTCTTCAACTAGTGCAGCAAGCATAGATAAAGGATTCCAATATCCCCCACCAAAACTTTTAATCCATTCATCAACCATACGTTGAATATCTGAAACCCTTAAATCACACATAAAGAACACTATAAATCATGATGATACAAAAACTTTTATATCCTTACCTTCAACAACCCCCCCTAAACGCTTAGG
>JANZKA010000073.1 GCA_025060975.1 Candidatus Culexarchaeum nevadense | reverse complement strand
TTCCTCATATCATATCTTATTGCTCCGAGGGCTATTGATATTGGTGATATTGGTATTATTGGTATAAACCTTAATGCTATGATGGTTAACTTTTCAAACTTATTCCCCTCTATTTTGAGTTTATATTTTTCCACTTCATTCCATGATGTTCCAATGTATTTTCCATATCTGTCTATAATTCTTTTCCCACTGAAGTATCCTAGTGCATAGTATGGTGTATTGATTAATGTGGCTGCTATGGCTCCAACTAATCCTATATTTATTGTTATTGATAGTAGTGCATTGGTTGAGTTTAGCTCTTTAGGTATTATTGTGGCTCCAGCCATTAATGGTATTAACGCTGATGGTATTATGGTTATAATGTTTTCTATGATCACTCCTATGAATACTCCACATGGCCCTAGAGATTCTAGTCCATTTAAGATTTCTTCTACTATTCCCATTTAATCCCTCCCTTTAATAATCCTTAGTATCCTATTGTTTTTTAGTGATGTTATGATTTCATCTGGTTTTACTTCATCTACCTCTATTATTGTGTATGCTAGTCCAAGGTGTTTTTGATGGTGAGCGTCACTATTGGCTATTCCTGGTTTCCCTAAAATTTTTGCTGTGTTTAATGCAATCTCATTCCATCTCCTATCCGTTTTACTATTCCAAACTTCTATGACATCTATCTTTCTAGCATCTCCATTTATTAGATTGTCCTTTAACCCCTTCCTGTCTGGTGCATATGGGTGTGGTGCTATTGTTAATCCATTGTAATCTCTGGCTAGATCAATTATTTCACCTATACTTCTTGGTATGTTTCTTGGTGGTGTTGTGGTTGTTATTATTATTACTTCTCCAATAGCTGTCTCTACTTCAGCTCCAAATAACACTTTCAAATTTAACCCTTTTTCAATGCTAATCTTATTGGCTATTATGGATCCTTTGAATTCATTGTGGTCTGTTATGGCTATTGCGGTGAATCCATTGGATTCATAGTATTCAAGTATTTCTTCTATTGTTAATTTGCTGTCTATTGAGTTGTTTGAGTGTATGTGTAAATCCACTTTTGCTTTATACAATAATTTCACCTTAACTTTTCCATGACAGCTTTAACCTTTCTTTCAATGGATTCCTCCTTATCCCTTCTGTCATCTAGCTTTATGTTTGTTATTATCCTCATGGCTCCAGCTTTAATTACAGCTTCATGGGCTTCCATGATCACTTCAAAGGCTTCCTTCAAATCTTTCGCTTCAAATATTGTTCCCATGGCTGTTAATTGATATTTAACTTTTCTCTTATCCAGCACTTTTACTGCTTCTGCAATGTATCCACTTAACCCTGTTCCAACGCCTACGGGTATTATGCTAAATTCAACTATTATCACTTATTTTTCACCTCTAAATCAATATATCCCCCATTAATAGCATTTTAACATTATCTTTCCTGCTCTGATTTGAGGTAGTTGCTTATGGTTTTAATGTATACTTTGCATGTTTTCTCTATTGAGTTTAGTTCTAAGTATTCGTTGGCCATGTGGGCATTCCCCCCTCTTAAACCATACACTATTAGTGGCTTTACACCTTTCATTGCAATTATATTTCCATCGGTTATGGTGGCTTTGAATCCAATTTTAGGTTTAATTCCATATTCTTCTTCAAATGCTCTTTTAAATGCCTTTACTATCATACTATCTTCATTTGTTATGTATCCATAGTATCTTGGTTCCTTAATCTTCACGGATACTTCACCTTTCAAGCCAGCTTTCTTTGCTAATTCATTTATCCAATTTATGAAGTATTCATCTGTCTGTTCTGGTTTTGTTAAAATGTTTACTTCGAATATACATCTTTCTGGTAATGTTACGTTATAGATTTTGTATCCCCCTTCAATTTTTAAGGTTGTTGGTTGAAGTCTTCCAAACTTTTTATCTTCCAATGTCCCTTCTTCAATTATCTTTAATATTAGTTTTGAGGCTTCTTCTATGGCGTTAACTCCAATCCATGGCCTAAATGCATGTGCAGCTTTCCCAATGCATTCTATGCTTAATAGTATCTTGCCTGTTTCCCCAATTACTACACTATTATGAATTCCATCATATGGTTCCCCTATTATTGCCGCATCGTAGTTCAATTCTGAGATTAGCTTTTTAGCCCCTTTCGAATACCCTTCTTCATCTACAACTGCGGAATATATTATTTCACCATTCACTGTTTCCTTGTTTTCTTCAAGGAATTTCTTCAGACTGTAGAGGAGAACTATAAGTCCAGATTTCATATCTATTGCTCCTAAACCGTAGAGTCTATCATCTTTTATGAATGGTTTGAATGGATCTAAACTCCAATCCATTGATGGTGGAACTGTATCCATATGTCCATTCAATAGAAGTCTTCTCCCTTCATCCCCCAATCTAACTCTACATATCACATTGTACCTATTTTCCTCAACCTTCTGAAGTTCTGGTTTGAAACCCCACTCCTTCATCAATTCAGCTAGATATTTGGCTCCTTCAAATTCTTCTCCAACAATACTTTTCACACTTATGAATTCCATGATCTTCTTTTCAATTTCTTCTAAATCTGCTTTACAGATTTTCATGTAAACTTGTTATGTTTAGATGTAACTTAAATGTTATTTTTCATGAAAAATGGGTTTATTTTTAATTTACATTTTAGCTACTCCTTTGGTGTCTCCACTTTCCTCTTTAAAACTTCCTTAGCCAATGTTTCTCCAAGTTTTCTTAGTGGTGTTAAATCTCTTTCTGATGGAGGGCCGTGATCTCTAAGTCCCCATGCTATTCCATCAGCAACTTTCTCCATTTTGAATGCATTCAAAACGTGTTCAATGCTTAGTAATGCAGTATTCCTAGATCCTCCTCCACATGTGAATGCAATGTATGGTTTTCCAGCAAGCTTATCTCTAACACTCCATGCTTTATCAAAGTAGTCTTTCATTATTCCAGCCATATATCCAAAATAGTTTGGAGATCCCACAGCCATCCCATCACATGATATTATATCTTCAACTGTTGCGTAATCAACTCTTTTCATTTCCACAGTTACGCCTTCCACACTTCTAGCTCCTTCAGCTACAGCTTTTGCTAATGTTTCCGTGTTTCCACTTCTTGAATAGTAGAGTACTAGGATTTTAACCATAAATTCACAATACAATGTGATGTTTAGTGGATTATTAAAGTATACTCCCGTTTTCGTAGGCTCTAATGGTTAGCAACCTTTTTATTTAACGTCAAATTATTTTTCCTCGAAGTTTATGTATGTTGATTTAGCTCCCCTCATGGTATCGTTTACTGTTATTTTGTTAGCTGAGTTGGGTGATAAGACGCAGATCTGTACAATGATTCTTGCTTCAAAATCATCTGTTGCTTCAGTCTTCTTGGGGGCTATGTTTGCATTCTTCCTTGTTGATGGTTTAAGTGCATTTCTGGGTGGGAGTATTTTAAGTATTCTCCCCAGACTTGTGATTGGAATTGTTGCTGGCTTAACATTCATAGTTTTTGGTTTAATTTCGCTTAGAAGTTCTAATAGCTCTACATGTGAATTTGATGATGTTAGAGTATCATTCCTCAAGACTTTTACGATTATTTCACTTATGGAGTTAGGTGATAAAACACAATTATCCTCAATACTCTTAGCAGCATCATTCAATAATCCAACATTAGTTCTCATGGGTGTTATGCTTGCATTTTCCATTATAACATGTTTAAGTGTAATTGTTGGATCTAAAATCTTAAGATCTATACCTATGAGGTACTTGAAGATAATATCTTCCATTACATTCATTATTTTAGGTTTAATAATATTTTTGCAAACTCTTCTCTATTAATTATTTAACGGATTTTGTAGACGTATTTGTTTCCGTAATTTTCCGTTTAGTTTAAGCAACCTTTATATACTAGTGTCCCCCCCATTATTGTTTAGCATTTTAGGTGTCTTGTTTTTGGAGAAGCGTCTACTTATTGTCTTCTTGATGCTTGGTATGGTTTCATTGTTTGCTGATATGGCTTATGAGGGTGGAGGTTCTGTTACTGGGTCTTATATGGAGCTTCTTGGGGCTTCAGCTTTGTTAACTGGCTTGTTAAGTGTTCCAGATTTCTTAAGTTACTTTTCCCGTTTGGTTGGTGGTTGGGTGGCATCTAAATCTGCATCTAGTTTTGTTTATTGGGGGTTGGTGTTCATTGGCTATATTGCTAACTTCTCTATGCCTCTACTTGCATTGGCTGGTAGACCTGAACTGGTTATCCTACTTGTCTTTGTTGAGAGGATTGGTAAGGGGTTGAGGGGGCCTGTTAGAGATGTAATACTGTCTGAAGTTACTAGAGGGATGGGTAGGGGGAAGGGGTTTGGTTTACATGAAGTTATGGATCAAACTGGAGCCATCATAGGACCTTTATGTGTTGGTTACGCCTTATATGTCTCCAATAACAATTATAGTTATGCATTTTCACTGTTAACTATACCCGTCATAATCTCTCTGCTATGTTTATCCATTGCAGCTGTATTATACCCAAAAGTTGAGGCTGCTGGTGGAGGATCTAGTGGGAAGAGAGTTTTGAGTAGGGTTTTCTGGGTTTATGCTATATCTTCATCTCTTATGATGTTTGGTTTTATGCAGTGGAGGAGTATAATATCATATTATTTTAGGGATGTGGGTATTATACCAGATTACTATATTGCTCTATTATATACTTTGGCTATGGGTGTGGATGCCATTGTGGCTTTACCTATGGGTTTAGCTTATGATAGGTATGGTTTGAAGGTTATTTCAGTGGCTCCAGTAGCTGCATTACTGATACCTGCAATGATTTTAAGTAACAATATATTCACATATTTCTTGGCAGCAGTTTTCTGGGGTGTTTTTATGGGTGCTTATGAGACTATTATGAGGGCTGCTGTAGCAGACTTGGTTAGTGCTGAGAGTAGAGCTTATGCTTACGGCATATACTCATTTCTCTCGGGAGTTTCATGGATGATTGGAACTATGTTTATGGCTTATTTACTTGAAACCTTTAGTTTTGGCATTATAGTTTTAAGTTTAGCTTCAGAAGGGTTAGCCTTAATACTGCTAGTTACACTTCTCGGTTTGAAAGAATGAATTTAAATTCTTCAATTATCTCTGCTTTTTACTGGTATTATCGTCAGATATATGTTCCTCTCTCTTGGCCCATCAAATTCGCATAGGAATATTCTCTGC
>JANZKA010000072.1 GCA_025060975.1 Candidatus Culexarchaeum nevadense | reverse complement strand
TTCATAGATGATTCGGCAAATGGTTGCATTGCAGGTATGTAGCATCCTAGGAACAAACTGTATTCAAGCATAGAGAAACCTCCAACTTAGTATTTGAAATCCCTCCTATCAAAGTCAAATCCAATCCTCCTACAAGCACCAATCGATCTAACTAAGTTGAGCATTTGATTCACATATTCAGTATTACTATAAGCTGTTGGGGGAATGCTTGGTAAACCAATTCTACTCCTAGTCCTCTGCATATACCTCGATAACATGGGAACATGACCAGTTCTAAGTATATTCCTAATTGGAAATTTAAGTGAATCTTGCAATCCCATGATATCCTTTCTTAATGGATGAATTTTACTTTCATTGGAACTCATGATCTCAACCTCTCCAAAATCTCTCTCCTAGATAGTACTTGAAGTGCACCAGTACTACAATACTTTGCACATAGAAACTCACCTTTACATGCATCACATTTAACACTAACCTTCAACTTCTCATCAAATGAGGGTATTGAAATGGGGCATGCATAATTACAGCTCCTACAACCAATACATAAAGCTGGATTTATTAATACAAATCCTGTTGCAGGATCTTTACTTATGGCTTTAGGCTCCACTGGACATGCAGCCATACAATATGGGTCTTGACAATGACTACAATAATTATTTATGAAGAGTGGGTTTCCCTCTGGGTTTAATTCTACCATCAAGTATGCCTTTGAAATATCAATTACCCCATAATGTTTATATGAACAGACCTCCATACAATATAGGCATCCTGAACATTTACTTGGATCGTAAAAGAGCACTTTCTGTTCCTCTAAATTCAAGGTGCATGCCCCACAACAATTCTTACTGCTGATACTTAGAGTACTCTTCGGCAGTTAAAAGTTCATCCTTCTCCTCTTCCCACCTTGTTGGTTGAATTATAACTAGCCATCCAGCTCCATATGGATCTACATTTACAAGTGATGGTTGTTTTAAAACTCTCTCATTAACCTGCTTTATAACCCCACTAACTGGGGATATCAAGTCGCTGGTGGCTTTAGTGGATTCTATAACTCCGAAGGGTTCATATTGTGAAACTGTTGTGCCAACATTCTCTAATCTAATCCTCCTAACTGTCTTCAGCATCTTTTGCGCATAATCCGTTATTCCAACCCTAACAGTTCCATCTGGTAGAAGCTCAGCCCACGTGTGATCTGGAATGTAATATAAACCTTCACGCAAAACGTACTCTTTACTCATAATCACACACCTAGCAAAATAAGATTACATTATACTTCTTAAATAGTTTACCATAGACCATTATAATGGGGATTGAAGTGACATTCTAAAAAGTCTAAAAAAGGTTTATATTGGGAATATGGGTATGGCTTTTGAGAGAACCTTTTCCCCTCTATACTCCGGTAGTAGCATTGGTGCACGTCTATCCTTTTGAACACCTATCTTCTCAAGTTCCTCAACATATTTGGGTATGTGATTCAATGTTAGCTTCCCTGGACTAACACCACTCTTAACATACTTTGCAGCTGAAATACCAGCCCTCCTACCGTAGACAAGGATTTCTAATAATGAGTTACCCATAAGCCTATTCTTCCCATGAACTCCACCAGTAACCTCCCCAGCTGCGAAGAAACCTTCAATAATCCCATTTACACCTAAAACTTGTCCATACTTGTTTATGCATACCCCACCATTCATATAGTGTAATGTTGGGAAAACGAGTATAGGCTCCTTAGTAACATCTATGCCGAACCTAGAATACATTCTATACACTGAAGACAGATACCTCTTCGTAGCCCCCTCACCCCTAATAATATCCACCATTGGCGTGTCAAGCCAAACCCCTCTCACACCAGTCGGTGTAACCACACCTTTATTCCTACCATAACACTCCCTTATTATTGCTGCTGAAACAGCATCTCTAGTTTCAAGTGGATATACAAATTGT
The DNA here is from genome assembly GCA_025060975.1 of Candidatus Culexarchaeum nevadense. GTDB lineage: Archaea > Thermoproteota > Methanomethylicia > Culexarchaeales > Culexarchaeaceae > Culexarchaeum > Culexarchaeum nevadense. The sequence continues at coordinate 3,340 of JANZKA010000072.1, read as the reverse complement.
TCACCATCAATATTAACTAGTTGTGCACCCATGGATCTAACCTTCTCAGTTATGAGTAATCCAAGTATCTGATCTGGGTATGCTGCACCTGTTGGATGATATTGTGTGGCATCAAGATCCCTAAGTTTCGCTCCAACTCTATAAGCTAAGACAACACCATCCATTGTAGCTCCATAATGATTTGTTGTTGGGAAGTTTTGTATGTGTAGTCTACCATAACCTCCAGTAGCTAGAATGACTGCTTTAGCTCTAGCAATATAGTATTCCTTAGTCTCCATGTTCCATAGAATTGCACCTGTAACTCTATTTCCAGAATCATCTGTCAACAATTCTATTGCTGGAGAGAACTCCAGTACATTTATCCCCCTATTTAAAGCTTCATCCATCAATACACGCATGATCTCAAGTCCAGTATAATCTTTGCATGAATGCATCCTATTCCTAGATGCACCTCCACCTGAAACTTCGATCATTGTTCCATCAGGTTCCTTATCAAAAATCACACCTAAATCCTCAAGCCACTTTATTATAAATGGTGCATCTCTAACAAGCTCCCTTACAAGCTCAGGATCATTTGCATATAAACCACCACCCATAATGTCTAAGAAGTGCCTTGCAGGACTATCATTTGGTCTATCTGCAGCTTGTATACCACCCTGAGCCATCTTGGTATTTGCATCTCCAAACCTAAGCTTTGTAGTTATAAGAATGTTCTCTGCAGGTATACCCTCAATATTAGCCCATATAGCCGCAGAAGTCCCCGCCCCTCCACTCCCAATTATAAGCACATCTACATCATAATCTATCCTACTCAAATCAATATCATTTGGATCTATTAATGGGTAAGCTTCAATGAGGTTTGCAACTTCATGTGGAACCATTAATCCAGCACTTGGACCTATTTTTATAGGTCTCTTAGTCCCCTCCTTATAATCTGGATGCCAAGTTTTAAGGAGCTCTAACCTCTCATCTGAACTAAGCCTCCTATATCTTTCCTTAAGTCTCCTCTCCCTAGTCTCCTCCACAATCTTAATGTACTCCCTCATGTAATCTGGATACCCGATCTTCTGAGACATAACCTATCCCTCCGGACTCTCAATATCCCTACTATCATACAACTCCTTAAGCTCAGTAGGACTCATTTTAACTAGATTATCAAGTTCCATATCAAACTTCCCCTCCTCCACCTCCTTAACTCTAATTTCAAGATGTTTAGCTTTTGGAGCTATGTACTTGCCATAGAGCCTCCTAACCAATTGGAATACATGATAATGAACTATTTCAGCTGGGCATCTAATGCTACATAAACCACATGAAATACAGTCAAAACATAATTCGGCAGCTTTAGCTATATCCCCCCTCTTAATCATCTGTATTGCATCCATAACTTGCAATTCTTGTGGACATGCCTTAGTACAAGCATTACACGCCACACACCTAGCAATCTCAGGATACAATGCCAATACAGTTGAACCTGTGGGTTTCAACTCCTCAATATTATACCTAACCTTTTCCGCTGGTGCAAAGGGTATTTGAACGAGATACATTCCATCTTGAACTGTCGTTTGACATGCTAGAGCTGTGTAGAGCCTGTAATCCCCCTTAAGTCTATATATAGTTGCACATGCACCACAAAAGCCACCCCTACAACCAGCACCTCTAATATACTGGTAACCAGCATACTCAACAGCCTTCATTATGGTTATTCCAGCTGGAACTTCGTATTCCCTACCCATAATATATATTTTCACAGTCTTCTTAGACTCTGTTTGACCAGCCATATTCACCCACCACCAATTTTACTCTTAAAAATGGAAAGAGTTTCTTTAGACAATGTCTCATCGAGGCCCATGGCATAAGCCATCAGCTCAGTGAAATATATTGTTGGTATATTAAATTTGTTTCTAACGATATTTAAGTTGTAATGACATAGTGGGCATACAGTTATTATCATGTCTGCACCCCACCTCCCAGCGGCTTTAACTATCTCCATAACGGTTCTCTCAACTATACTCCTATCATAAACCACATTATAAGAACCACAACATCTCTTCTCATATGGGAATTTAATAGGCTTAGCACCTAAACTAGATATGAGATCTAACATTATATGTGGATCTTCAGGGTCATCTATCCCAATACCCTTAGGTCTAAGCAGTGAACAACTATAGAATGATGCAATTCTCAAATTACTTAAATCCCTTTTAACAGCTTCTTTAATCCTCTTTAAACCCATAATACTATCATCCAATATAATTTCAAGCACATGCTTCACATCAACACCACAATTATATCTTGGCTCATCATCCATGTATTCACTTAAATTATTAAGTTTCTCAGAATCACTCGTAACAATCTCATTAACCTTCTTTAATGTACTATAACACATAGAGCACAGGGTTACGAGTCTATTATCCCCAATTTTACTCATAAACTCTTGAGCTCTTATAAGATCTCTTAATGGAGCAACATGTTGCATAACTGCATCAGCAGAATACTCATACACTACACCACAGCAATTCCACCTATCCAACTCCACAAGCTCCACATCAAATAACTTCAAAACTGCAATGGCTGAATCCTCATAGCTTTTAGCGTAATCCTTAACTGAGCAACCAGGATAATACATGAACTTCAACTAGGATCACCCCGTAAGCTTCCTAGAAGCTGATATTAAAGCTATTTGAGGTAAATCCAAGAGTCCCTTAACCCTCCTCAAATCTACTGGGTAAATGTTTCTACGTTGAACTAAAATTCTAAGGACATTTATCATTCTAGCTGGATCTACATCCCTAGGACATCTAACACTACAAGTATTACATGAAGCGCAAATCCAAATGGTTTTGCAATTCAAAACCTCTTGCATATCAAGTTGAATCATTCTTATAACTTGATGTGGAGGTATATCCATATCCTTAATCATCGGACAACTACCACTACAAACACCACATTGAATACATAGGTATGGATTCTTCCCACTCAACTCATAAACTGTTTGAGGTAAACCTTTAAACATGACGTCTCCACCCCCTAAATCTTAATCCTCCTCCTATCCTCAGCACTCAATGGACCAAGCTTCTCCACAATGGATACTAGATCACTTAAATCCTTCACAAGCCTTTCAGCCATATCAACAGCTATAGTGTCGAATTTAAGTCTCCTAGCATCAATCCTATACCTCCTCATATGAGATCTAGCCTCCCTAATAATATCGTTAATTACATCTAAAACTTTAGGATGATATGGAGATGCCCCCTCAAGGCAATCTCCAATGAATACTCCATCAGCACCATACTTGAAAGCACTCAATATGATTTTAGATGTAAGTCTACTTGCACTT
>JANZKA010000071.1 GCA_025060975.1 Candidatus Culexarchaeum nevadense | reverse complement strand
TTTCTAGCTTCCTCAATTCTCCTCTTTAAATCCATCTGCTTCTCCATCCATTTACCTATAAACCCCTGTGGATCCTCTTCATACTCTATACTCCTAATAATTATCTCATTTCTATCTTCAATACTGTCTATGTCATTCATTTTTACGCATATTGCAAATCTATCCAATATTTGTGGTCTCAAACCCCCTTCTTCGGGATTCATGGTTCCAATTAGTATGAATTTTGCTGGGTGAACTACCTTCACGCCTTCTCTTTCAACAATGTTCCATCCTGAGGCTGCTGCATCAAGTATTACATCTGTTAATGTGTCTGGGAGGAGGTTTACTTGATCTATGTATAGTATCCCCCTATTTGCCTTCGCCAATATTCCTGGCTCAAAATCTTTTACCCCCTCCCTTATGGCTCTCTCCCAGTTTATGGATCCAATAACCATATCCTCTGTTGCATTGAGTGGTAGTTCTACAAATGGCATTTTAACTTTCCTTGTACGTATATTCTCTCTACTTGTAATCTTCTCTTTACATTTAATGCACATTTCCTCTGGTTTATTCGGGTTGCAATGGAATGGGCATCCCTCAATAACTTCTATTTCTGGCAGTAAGTCTATTATTGATCTTACAATTGTGGTTTTCCCAGATCCTTTTGGGCCTATTATCAGTACCCCACTTATTGTTGGATCTACGAGTATTGTGAGTAGTGCTGTTTTAACATTCTCTTGGCCGACTATTGCTGTAAATGGATAGTTTAAATTCCCATACATTGATATTCATGGTTTATTTATGTTTTAACAACCCTATAAATTATTCTTAGGATAACCATATAACTATAGTTAACAATATTGTTAATTATGCGTGTTGATATGCACGTTCATTCATGCTTATCTGATGGGCTATCTCTACCTTCAAAGATTGCTAAGAGTGCATTGGGTAAGGTTGATGGTTTAGCATTTACTGATCATATAAGTTCTAGGGATCAGTTAAAGCTTCTTGAAAAGCGCTTTAGGGTTTATGGAAGCATAAAGATTGATGGATTAACGATTATACCTGGATTTGAATTATCATATGATTTTGGACATGTATTAGCGGTATTTTCAGATTTTAACTTGAGTTTTCCAAGTAGAGTTTTTCATGATATTTGGGAGTTTCGTGAATTCGTTAAAGGGTGTGGAGGTGTTGTTATTGCTGCGCATATATTTAGGTCTTCAGGTGTTGGTAGGAGAGTTTTTGATTTAAAAGAGGTTTTTGATGCCTTGGAAGTTTACCCGTTCAATTATGATTTTGATGTGTATTCTCTTCAAATACCGTTAATTGCTGGTTCAGATTCACATACCCCATATACTGTGGGTTTCGCATATACTTACATTCCCCACTCAAATTGTAGTGCTGATGATATTATTCAATCAATTGTTAAGGGGAGGGTTCTCCCCGTTATTCGTAAACCTTACATTTTGAGGAAATTGATAGATGTACCTCATATACTTTCATTTTTAATGCCAAGTAAACCATGTATGCTATAGATACTTTTCTATAACTTTGAATGCTTCAGGTATCTTATCAATAACATCTGTAGCGGTTATGTGATACCCCTTTTCCATTACAGCTATATCTCCAGCTAGCCCATTTATGAATGCTGCGGCCACTGCCGATCTGAAGGGGTTTCTAGTCCATGTAATGAATGCAGCTGTAACTCCTGTAAGAACATCTCCAGTTCCACCTACAGTCATTCCGGGATTTCCAGTTCTATTCACTTTGAATTTTTCACCATCAGATATTATATCGTAATGTGATTTTAGTAGTATAGTTGCTCCAATATTCTTTGCTTGTTCCATCACTATTGGTATTCTATTCTTCCATCCATCCCTTTCTTCGCTTGGGAGAGTTATTCCAGTTATGATCTTGAATTCCCCAGCATGTGGTGTTAAAATAGTTTTTGCGCCTCTAGTTATAGTTGGATCTTTTGCGTAAGCTTTCAATGCATCTGCATCTATAACTATGTTTTTATTTTTATTTGAAGCTATTTTCAATATTTCTAATATTGATTCCAAAACTTCTTGGTTTGATGATAATCCTGGTCCTATGGCTATGGTGTCTATTCTATCAACTTCTCTTTCAAATAACTTTATGGCATTTTTATTCAAGTACTCTCCATCATATTCCTTTACTATTAAGTTTGGTGAGAAGCTTCTTATAGCGTTTGCAATGTGACTTGGAGCAATTATCATTGATATGTCAACTCCTGTTCTTAATGCTCCCATTGCTGTTAATGCTGGTGCTCCAGTGTATTCTATGCTTCCACCAATTACACATATCCTTCCAAAATCTCCTTTATGTGCTGTCTTCTCCCTTCTTTTTACACTTATTGCTACATCTCCTGGTCCTGCAAATATTTCTGCTTCAGGTGGTACTCCTATATTTGACACTATTACTTCTCCAGCATATTTAGCTCCTTCCACAGTTTTCAATCCAACTTTTGGTTTATGATGTGTTACTGTTATGTCTGCTTTAACTGCTATCCCCATTGGTGCTCCTGTATCGGGGTTTATTCCGGATGGTATATCTATTGAAACTACTTTCACGCCATTCTCTTTTGATTGATTAATTAACTTTATTATTTCTGAGAATGGGGGGTTCACAATCCCTCTTATTCCAGTTCCAAGTAATGCATCGATTATTACTTCTGATTTTAATATGGTTTCCTTAACAAGCTCTATTTGACTTGTATCCTCAATTGTAATTGTTTTTATTGATGTCTCCATATTCCTTAGGATATTCCAATTCAATTGTGCTTCTTTTGTCCTTATATTTTCAGGTTTACCTACCAGTATTACTGTGATTCCATGATACTTTGATGTTAGATGTCTTGCAGCGACAAATCCATCTCCACCCTTATTTCCCATTCCAGCAATTATTGTTATCCTCCCGTTTTTGAGGGGGATTCTTTCAAGTATTATTTTAGCAACTTCTGCACCTGCATTCTCCATTAGAATTAGTCTTTGAACACCTAAATACTCACAGTTTACATCTATGGCTCTAATTTCATCTAAACTTAAACTTTCATTCATACAAGCTTATCTATGTTTTAGCATTTATAAATAGGTATTTACAGGGATCATAACTCTTCAATATTGTTAGTGTTACCATGTTCCCTTATTTTGTCTATAAATTCTCTTCCCATAATCTTATGAAAGCATGTTACGCATAAACTCCTCTTTTCCCCACTCCTCAACACATATTCATACATTGATCTTCTTTCCTCTTTATGTTCTATTAAACTGTTCCTTGAAAGTTTTCTACCGCAGATATGGCATCTCTCTCTTACTGTAACTCTTTTCCTCGACATTTTGTTCCAAAAATATTATGTGTATATGTGTTAATTAAGCTGTTATTTAAATTCATGTTTAAAGTTTTGGAGAATTCTTTTCTCGTAGACTTTTTCACTTGTTTAAAGCTAAATTACTGTGTTGCTATAAAGTTATCATCTTTTAAATTTCATCATCTTATATTCTCCTATACAAATCTAAATATTCACAGTTATAGTATATTTTGGGACTTTAATTGCGCGTTTTACATCGTAATGTTGCATTGCACATACTTAAGTTAACTAAGGATCGCCCTTTTTGTAGTGTTGAGGAAATAGTTGAAAGTAGTTTTGTTTCACTTGCTTCTTTAATGGATGTATTAAAGGATCTTGAAATGCATGGATTTATAAAATTGATCGATGTGGATGGATTCCTCAATGTTAATGTCCCTGATAGATTTAGACTTGCATATTACCTAATCGATTTAGGCACTGATGTTGAGAGAGTTTCAAAATTTCTGAGTTGGAGGGAGTTTGAAGTACTATGTTCTGATGTTTTAAAATTATTTGAGTTCCACGTTGATAGGAATGTAAAATTTAAATATGGTTCAAAACGTTTTGAAATAGATGTTATTGGATATAAATTTCCATACATTATCTGTTTAGATTGTAAACATTGGTCTGAAGGTCGTCTTTCAGCAATAAAAGCTTCTTTAGAAAACCATTATAGGAAGACTTCAATATTTTCTTTGCATTTCCTATCTAGATCCTCCGTTAATTATCCTCGTGGAGAACTTATTTTCATTCCAGTTGTAGTTACACTTTTAGATTACGTGGCGGGAGTGTATGATGGTCTACCAATAGTTTCGATATTTAAATTCAATTCCTTCATAAATGATCTTCCAATGTTGATTTCATCATTGAAGGTCATTAGAGTTCATTGTTGAAATTGAATCTTGGAGGTATTGTGAGGGTACGAAACTAATTTCCATGATGCCTTATTAGTTTATTTCAAAATATGTGGGGATCATGATGTGCCCCCATGTTATTAGTAAATTCTTAAAGTCAATAGCTTAGTTACCTTTATTTACCCTTTCAATCTATTACAACTAGCATTTCTCCTATAATTTTCGTGGTGGTATCGATATTGTGGGCATATGGTATTTAGGGGTATTTAATGGTGTGTGCCATGTGGGAATCAATATATGAGAGGCTTTGCTCCATGAGGGTTTTTGATGAAAGGTTGTATAGAGAACTTGCGGAATCTTATATTGAAGAGAATTTGAAGGACATCGTTAACGAAATTGATAAACATGTACGTTTATACAATGATTTTTGTGATGATGTTAAAATTATATTGAATTCTCCGCATATCATTCATACAAAGCAACTTTCACATTTCTTGGAAGATCCGATGAATCATGTAATCAATGTTTTCATGAAAAAAGCTTTCAGTCTTATTTCTATGGGAATTAATGCTGATAAGTTTAGTTCATTAATTAATCTTACCATTAAAAAGTGTGTTGATGTGAATTTGAAAATGATATTTCAAAATTTTGTCGCTTTATCTATACCATACAACCTCCACTCATATAATCCCAAAATAGTTTATCCTAAGAATGGTTGGATCCTATTATCTAGGAAGGGGATTCAGAGTGAAGATTCCCTCCCCCCAAACTATGTCTTGGAAATTGATGGTAGGAGATTTAGCTTCTTCATAGAAGCTCCTAGACCTATTTACTGGAGTAAGAAGGTTAGGAAGAGTTCAAAAATACCTCTTCATGCAGCTCCAAGACCAGACATAATGATATATCGGGGTTTCATCAAAAACATTTTGAAGAGCAAAGATCATAGAGTGAGAGCTGATTCTATCATTAAGCGTCCCTACATTGTGATTGAATGTAAAGAGGTTGATGGTTGGTGGAAGAGTTCAAGGACATCTAAGGGTATTAGAAATCTTACTAATGGGGAATTGGAGAATACTAAGGCGTTAGATGTAGTTGAAGTTTATAAATCTCTTTATAAGCCTAGGAGAGTCTTTGTGGTTTCTATGGTTAAAGCTCCTAGAGGTGTTAAATATAAATTGAGTTTGAAGGGGATTGAAATAATCGATGATACTGGTTTTAATCCTTTCATGTTATCTACGTTATCTCATGCCTTGCTTAATAGCGTGTAACATGCTTTTCAGTTATCTGCTATTGTGATATGGCTAGATATATTCCTA
>JANZKA010000070.1 GCA_025060975.1 Candidatus Culexarchaeum nevadense | reverse complement strand
AGGTTTGAATGTGATAATTGAAACTGAGAATTTAACGAAAATATATCGTGTTGATGGTAGAGAGATTAGAGCAGTTGACAATCTAAACTTGAAGGTTTATGAAGGGGATGTATTTGGATATCTAGGACCAAATGGTGCAGGTAAAACGACGACAATACTAATGCTACTTGGATTAATAATGCCTACGAGTGGTGGTGGAAGGGTTTGCGGGTACGATATCATCAAAGAATCAAAGAAGGTTAGAAGTGTAGTGGGATATGTACCTGAGAAGTACAGTTTCTATGAAGACATGTCTGCACATTATAATTTAAGGTACTTTGCAAAACTTAACGGTATACCTGAGGGGGAGATTGACGATAGAATAAAGAGAGCATTGGAGATAGTGGAGCTTCAAGATAGAGCTAGAAGTCTCGTAGCTACATTCTCACGTGGAATGAAACAGAGACTTGCATTAGCTAACACCCTAATAAAGAACCCAAAACTAATATTCCTAGATGAACCCACAGCTGGATTAGACCCATATGCTACAGCAAGCTTTAGGGAGCTTATGAGGAAATTGAATAAGGAATTTAAGACGACAATATTCATTTCAAGCCATATGCTACATGAAGTGAGGCAATTATGTAATAGGATTGGATTCCTAAATGAAGGTAAACTCATAGCTGTAGATACAATCGATGAATTCCTAAAGAAGGCTGGTGTAAGGATAGTTTTGGAAATCGTGGGTGGAGGAGATGAAGTGATTAAAACGATAGAGGGGGTTAATGATGTAAATAGAGTTTTAAAGAAGGATGAAGAGATAGTGGTTTACGCTGGAAGCGATGTTAGATTGGAAATAGTGGACTTAGTTACGAGAATGGGTTGTAAAATACTCACAGTAAAAGTTGAACCACCCACATTGGAGGAAGTATTCTTCACAATTTATGGTGGAGGTGGAAGATTATGAGTTTAAAGACAGTTATGATGAAAGAATTCTCAGACAACGTGGTGAGCAAAAGATTCATAATACTATTCTCATTCCTCACCTTGATATCGATTGTATCAGCCTTTGCATCAAGGTATTATACTGGAACTTATGGGTTAACATTCTCACAGCTAATCACACTTACAGGTGCATCAATAATACCATTGATAAGTAAGATAGGCCCATTAATAGGGATAATGCTGGGCTTCGATTCAATAAGCAAAGAGATTGAGAAGGGGTCAATAATACTACTCCTCTCATGCCCAATATATAGAGATACAATATTGAATGGCAAGATACTTGGGGGAGTATTAACGATAACACTAGCAATATCCACCTCAATAACGGCATCCACTGGAGTGATAATGGCAGTTATTGGGATAATGCCAACCATAGACGAAGCCATTAGGCTAATAATATACTTGATAGCATCGGTAATATACATTTCAATGTACATGGCAATCTCAGTATACACATCAATAGCCACAAAAAACACTTCCATGTCACTACTAATATCCATAATAGTTTGGCTTACATTCACACAGCTAATATACAGTGCTTCAAGTGCAATTTCGGCATTAATACCAGAGATACTTAGTGAAACAAGACTTAAAGTTCTCACAGCAATAAGAATGCTTACACCAGACCAACACTACTACAATTTCAGCATGAACATTCTGAATGAAAAAATGGCTTTAGAACCGTTTGGAATATTTCTTAGGGGAGCGGCGCCCGGAAGATCCCTAACCATAATTGAGAGCTTAGCAATATCATGGCCAAACCTAGCAATAATAACATCAATACTAACAGCCTTCATAGCAGCATCTTACATAAAATTCCTCAGGGAAGAAGTGAGGTGTTGAATGGGGATTCTAAATCTACGTGATTTCTTTACATAAAAAGTTGTAATTTTATGTTATGATGTTTAATTTATTGTTGTGAAGTTTTCTTTATTTTTGGTTTTGCAGGTTTTTCTGGTATTATTCCTTGGGGGCGGAACATCATTACTAATATGAGTGCTAAGGCTAGTAGTATTTGTTCAAGCCAGACAACTGAGAATGGTATGTATGCTTCAAGTGAATACTTGTAGTATATTATGAGTCGTCTACATATTATTACTGTGGCTACGCCCACTAATGCTCCAATGTTATTCCCCATTCCACCAATCATGGCCATTAACCAAGGCCAGAAAGTCCAATCAGTCCTGGTATATGCAGCAGCTAACACAGTACCACAATAGAAGCTCCAGAGGGAACCTGCAATACCAGCAATAGCTGACCCCAACATCATTATCTGAATTTTAACTTTCACGACATCTTTACCAACACATTCAGCTGTAAGTTCATTTTCTCTAACAGCTTTTATTAATCTCCCATAGGGGGATGAAACTAGATATTGCATGAAGAGGAATATTAGTATTGAAATTGCCAGTATTGTTATTATTAGGAATTGGGATGCCATGTCACCCATCCATATGAAGACATTTGGAACTGAAACCCATGTTGTTCCTCCAACGAGAGGTGTATAATTTAATCCTATGATCCTAGCTGCTTCAGCCATAGCTATTAAAACCATCATTAGATAATCGGCTCTCAATCTTATTGCAGGGTATGAGGCTATAAACCCTATTATTGCACTTACGATAACCACTATAATTATAGTGGAGAAGAATATTGTTAATCCCTTTAATGGATCATATCTAATAGCACTATTAATCATGCTTGTAATCATGGGATTATACATTATGTAATCTAGATCACTTCTTATACCACATATCCACATTCCAATTCTACCAGCCAGTGCACCAGTAGTATAAGCTCCAGTAGCTACGGATAATGCCAATCCAAAGTTTGGTATACCGGTATACCCGTATTGCAAGTTTAATGCCAATGTAACTATTAAATAGACTGCAAAGAACACTACAATATCAAGTAGCCAACTTATATTTTCCATCAACTTCCTTCACCTCTAATTTTAACCATAGCTTTTGAAGCTCTCCTTGCTTGAAGATCCTCTATTAAGCCAGTTATCCCCCTTGGAAATATCAATAACACTATACATAATATCGTTAAGGGTATTAGAGACCTATATGCAGTTAATTGCGCCCCGAACGTTTGAGCTAAAAGATATGTTCCAAATATTTCCGTTAAACCTATTATGTATGCTCCGATCATTGCACCATAAATGCTGGATAATCCTCCAAGTATAGATGCAGCGAATACACTGGTTAATAGCATACTTCCAGTATAAGGATGCCCCTGAAACCATAGAGGTAACAATGATCCTGCAACGCCAGCTATACCAGCAGTTAACATCCATGAAATTGTGCAAGCTAATTCCACATTAACCCCCAAAATGGATGCTAAACTTGAATCTTCAACAACAGCTCTAAGGGATATACCAAACCTAGTTCTCGTCAACATTAAATGAAGAAATGTTATTAAAGTTAAGAGGAATATGGTTGAAACTATTAAGACTCCCGGCAATCCTATGAACTCAAAATCCAAATGTCTAAATAGGAAAAGTCTAGAGTAAGCTCCTGCAATTGGATACAGATAATCTGCATATATATTCAGTAATGCGGAAATCATTATTTGCATAGCCAATGTAGATATAGTTAATGAAATCATAGTTCCGCCGAATCTTTTCAAAGTTCTTAAAACGCCATTATATATTAGGGCACCGGAAAATGCGGATATTATAAAGGCTAATGGTACAGCCAAATATGGATTAGATTTCCAGACCTGAGCTACAGTAAACGTTATATAAACGCCAATACCAGCAAACTCTCCATGAGCAAAATTTGGTATTTTAGCTATCAGGTAGGTTAAAGTGAAACCAACAGTTAACATGAGTAATAAGTTTGCATATACCAATGCATCTTCTATTAATGCTAGTGGAATCATAACTTCTTCACCCCAAGATATAGCTTTCCCAACTCGGGATGCTCTAAAAGCTCTTTTGAGCTACCTTCATATATCACTCTGCCAGAAACAAGTAGATAAGCTCTATCACTAACTTCCAAAGCCTTCCTCGCAGCTTGCTCTACTAACAGTATTGTTAACTTAGATTGCTCTCTTAACTCGATAATTTTATTTAAAACTTCAGTAGCTATTTTTGGTGCAAGATTACCAGTAGGTTCATCAAACATTATAAATTTAGACTTCATTATGAGCGCCATAGCCATTGAAAGCATTTGCCTCTCACCACCACTAAGAGTTTTAACTTTCCTATCTAGACAAGCTTTAAGGAATGGGAAAACACTTAATGCATACTCTAATCTATCATTAAACTCACTTTTATCCAGAGTTAAACCAGCCATTATTAGATTTTCCTTAACAGTTAAATTTGTGAACACATTTCCAATTTGGGGTATATATGCTAATCCAAGTTTCGCCTTCTCATCAGGTCTAAGTTTAGTTACATCTTTACCATCAAAAATTATTTTCCCACCATATATCGTTGTAAGCCCCATTATAGTCTTCAATAACGTACTCTTACCACTACCATTAGGACCAAGTACGGTAACTATCTCGTTATCGTTAACCTTAAGTTTAACATCATATAGTATGTGTAGCTTACCATAACCAGCATTAAGATCATAAACTTCTATCATGTAACACCACCAAGATAAGCTTCAATAACCTTTTCATCATTAAATACCCTCTCAGGACTACCTTGTGAAATTATTTTACCCATATGCATTGCATATACATAATCCACATAATCTAACGCTATATCCAACCTATGCTCAACAACAAGTAAAGTTACCCCAAGTTCATCTTTAATCTTTCTTAAATCCTGGAATATTCTATGAGCTAAAACTGGATTCACACTTCCAGCAGGTTCATCCATAACTATCATTTTTGGATTAGCCATCAAAGCCCTCCCGATTTCGAGAAGCTTCAATTGTCCACCACTCAATGTGAAAGCAAGCTTATCATAAGAATCTGCAAGTTCAAGTAAGTCGAGGATTCTAAAAGCTTTATCCAAAGCTTCACTTTCACTTTTAATCCAAGAATTCTTTAAAATACACTTAATAATACTCTCACCCGGATTACCTTGATATGCCAATAATAAATTCTCCAGAACAGTTAATTTGTAGAATGGAGATGGTATTTGAAATGTTGGAATTAAACCCATTTTAACTATTTCATGAGGCTTCCTCCCAGTGATATCAATATTGTCATATATCACCCTGCCATATTCAGGCCTGTAAACTCCAATAATGCAATTAAGTAGTGTTGTCTTACCACTACCATTAGGTCCAACTAATAATGTTATCTTCCCCCTTTCAATACTCATAGATACATTGTCAACAGCTCTAAACTCTCCAAACTTCTTAGTTAAATCTTTAACTTCAAGCATAACATCCATATAAAACCCTCCAAAATATAAAAAATGGATGTTATTTAATAGAGCTTATAACTGGCGTCATAGACAACTAAATGGTATCCCCCAGCACTAGAAGAAGCAAGTGTTGGTTTTAAGAACCATTGTATGGTTCCACTAGCAGCACTATATGACCCAACTATAGCCCACGCCAGCCTCTCTCCATCAACAG
>JANZKA010000069.1 GCA_025060975.1 Candidatus Culexarchaeum nevadense | reverse complement strand
GGAAGATGAGGATAGTGGAATACTTGAAGCACTTGAAACAGAAGAATTCCCAATAGTGCTATGCAATATAACAAATGGAATATACAAACCATTGGAAATATTCCTAACATGGAGCATAATAAGATCAATTAACAAGTATGGGAAGACAGTAATTCTAAGTAGAGCTGATGAAATCATGATGGTAAAGGGGTTAGCAGAAGTTATTAGAAGAGAAGCTAAAAGCAGAGGAGTGAAAATTGTATACTTGTTTCAAGATGAAGATACAGAAGCCTGGTTTGGAGATAAAAGTGTAATATTTGATATGAAAACCTCAAAATTATTGAAAGCTATGGAAAATGAGAAAGCAACATACACTTCACAATTAATAGAGAAACTCTCAAAAATCAGAGAACTGGAAAGGTATGGTGAATTGGGATTCGTAATTAGATATATGGGTGGATCATGGAATCTTGAGAAAGTTAATTTGAGGGGTGGCGTGATAAATAAGTTTAAGGGGGCTTTAATTAAGGCTTTAGACAAGTTTATGTAGGAAAGAATTTAAAATGAAAAGTAAATTTAGGTAATGTGATTTTTAATGCCAAGAATAGTGGTCAACAAAAATTATTGTAAAGGATGCGAGATATGCGTGGAAATATGCCCAAAGAAAGTTTTTGAAATGTCAAAGGAGTTTAGTGAAAGAGGGTATCATACACCAATACCAGTAAGAATTAAGGATTGTATATTATGCCATCAATGTGAATTGTATTGCCCTGATCAAGCCATAACGGTATTAGAGGACGATTATGTTGAAGGATAAAAATGAAGAAATAGAGAAGCTTGCTGAAGCAAAAAGGGTATTAACTAGGAGACTTGAAGAATTGGAATCTGAAATAAAACTGTTAAGAGACTGCATAAGGATAGTAGATGAAGAACTCGTTAAGAGAAGCTTCATATCAGCAAACAAGTTAATTGAAAAGAGGGGGGTTTTGGGGGAAGGTGAAAAAAGGGAGGTGGAATACGCTAAAATAACCTATAAAGATAAGGAAGGGGAAAGGAAAATTGCAACAATATATTTTGATGAAGCAAGAAAGATTATGAGAATAAAAGTTGAAGAGAAGATACCATCAAACGCACCACTACTACAAAATTTCCTGATAAATGGAGTATTGGAGAAAATGAGAATGGAAGATGAAGGGAGGGTGGATAGAGGAGAAATAAAACCTGAAGAAGCATTAAATTACATTATAAAGAAGGATGGAGATTACGTTAATGAGATAATAGTCAACAATGTTATGAGTGAAGATAGGAAGATTAGGATTAGAAATGCATCAAAATGGACTTTCACAAGATTATATGAGAAGATTAAAGGTGTTGATTAATGAATAGGGAGATGTATGAAACCATACTGAATATGCCAGACTTCATGGAGAAAGCACTAAAAGAATTAAAATTGAATGGTGAAGTCCCATTAGAAATAGATGGAATTGCATTCTTTGGAATGGGAGGTTCAGGTATTGCTGGTAGAATAGTATCGGAATGGTTAAATTATGAATGGGGAGTAAATGTATACTCATACAATGAAATCACCATCCCAAGAAATTTAAGCAGAAATACATTAATCACATTAATAAGCTACTCGGGAAATACCGAAGAAACATTGATGGCAGCTAAAAACGCCATTAATGGAGGATATAAAGTTGCAGTTATATCTAGTGGTGGTAGACTCATCGAAATAGCTATGGAGAAAAACCTACCACACATTATAATCCCAAGAATATTTAGTCAACCAAGAGAATCCCTACCATACCTATTCACAGCAGCGGTGAAGATGTTGATGGAAACAAAGCTTATAGGAAATGTACAACTAAATCAACTGAATGATTGTATAGAAACACTTTATAATGTGAAGAAAGGGTTGAATACAAATAATATTCCTAAGATACTGGCGGAGAAGGTTTACAGTAAGATCATATCAATATTCACTTATACACCACTAACCCCAGCAGCCATAAGATTCAAACAATCATTAAATGAGAATAGTAAAGTTATGGCGAAAGTTGAAGTTATACCAGAAGCTTGCCACAATGCAATAATGGAATGGGAAGAGAACCCTGAAATATTGAAGAATATTGCAATGATAATTATCAGGGAAGATGTGATGAAAGAAAGATTGATTGAAATTTCAATAAACACTTTAAAGGAGATAGCTCTCCAAAGGGGTGCCACCGTAGAGGAGTTACATGCAAGTGGAAGTAACGTATTGAGCAATATACTTTCAGCAATATACATTGGAGACCTAGTATCAATAGAGTTAGCTAATATTAAGGGGATTGAAGCTAGAAGGATAAACTTAATAGACTATTTAAAGGGGAAGATTCGAAGCTCAATATATATGTAGATAAATATAGCAATTCTTATAAACAAATCTACACAAAATATTTACAGGTGTGAATATAGATGCCAAAAAGGGTAGTTAAAGTTGGAGTAAATGGTTATGGTGTTATAGGTAAAAGAGTAGCAGATGCAGTAAAGCTTCAAGATGATATGGAGCTAATCGGAGTAGCAGACATAGCTTACGACTACAGAATAAAAGTAGCTTCACTAAAGGGATACGATGTATACGCCTCAATCCCAGAGAAGAAGAAGGAAATGGAAGCTGCAGGGATAAATGTTAAAGGGACCCTAGAAGACTTGTTAAAAGAAGTTGATATAATAGTTGATTGCACACCAAAAGGTGTGGGAGCCAAGAACAAAGCATTATACGAGAAGTATGGGAAGAAAGCTATATTTCAAGGTGGAGAGAAGCATGAAGTAGCTGGAGTAAGCTTTGTAGCACAATGCAATTATGAACAAGCAATAGGTAAGAATTTCGTTAGAGTAGTCTCATGTAATACCACAGGCCTATGTAGAACACTAAATGCCATCAAGAGAGAATTTGGAATTAAGAGGGCAAGAGCAGTACTCGTTAGGAGGGGGTGTGACCCATGGGAAAGTTCAAGACAAGGACCTCTAAACACAGTAGTCCCAGAAGTAAAGATACCATCACATCAAGGTCCAGATGCAAAAACTGTAATGCCAGATTTAAACATAATAACATTGGCATGTAGTGTGCCAGTAACATTATCACACCTACACTTCGTAATGGTAGAACCCCAGAAACTACCGAGTAGAGATGAAGTTATAGAAGTATTCAATAAAGCTCCAAGAATGAGATTATTCAAGGCAAGTGATGGGTTTGATGGGTTACAAGCCATAATAGAATATCATAGAGACATAATGAGACCTAGAGCAGATATGTGGGAAGTAGCAATATGGGAAGAAAGCATAACAATAGATAACGGTGAAATATACTGGATAATGCAAGTACACAATGAAGCAATAGTTATACCTGAAAACATAGATGCCATAAGAGCTATGACCGAACTAGAGTTAGATGGTTGGAAGAGCATCGAGAAAACAGATAAATCTCTTGGAATAGCAAAGTAGGAGGGGGTAAAACAACATTTTTTATTATCATTTATCAACATGTATTTTGGAAGAGATTATGCTATACAATGAAATTGTTGATGTATATGAGAAGATAGAAGCAACCACAAAAAGACTTGAAATGACAGATCTACTGGTAAATTTGCTAAGGAAGACTCCTAAGGAAGTTATTGATAAAGTGATTTACCTCACACAAGGTAAACTTTACCCAGACTACTATGGTGTTGAAATAGGATTAGCAGAGAGATTAGCTTTAAGAGCTCTATCAGAAGCTAGTGGCATGACTGTAAGTGAATTGGAAAATAAGCTAAGTGAAATGGGGGATATAGGGTTAGTTACAGAATACTCCTTACAAAGGAGAAAGGTGAAGACTCTAACAGAATTCCTATCATCAAGTAAGAAAACTCAACTCACAGTTTTAGAAGTATATAATACCCTAGATGAAATTGCAAAGACATCTGGAGAAGGAGCTCAAGACAAGAAGATAAGGCTACTTGCCGGATTACTGAAGAAGGCCACTCCAAGAGAGGGTAAATATATTATGAGAACTGTTACAGGAAGACTTAGATTGGGAATTGCTGACATGACAATCCTTGATGCACTTGCAATAACCTTCGCACAATCAAAGGAAGCCAGAGCAAAAATAGAGAAAGCATATAATGTATCTAACGATCTAGGAGAAGTTGCAAGGAGACTTGCAGAAGAAGGGCTTAGCGGAATAGATAAAATAAAGATAGTTATTGGTAGACCCATAAGGCCTATGCTAGCTGAAAGACTCTCAGATGCAAGAGAGATTATGGAAAAGCTTGGAGGAAAATTTGCAGCAGAATACAAGTATGATGGTGAAAGAATACAAGCCCATAAAAGTGGAGGTAACGTCATACTATTCTCTAGGAGAAGCGAAAACATAACACACCACTATCCAGACGTATGTGAACTAATAAGATCAGGGTTAAAAGCTAAGGAAGCTGTAGTAGAAGGGGAAGTAGTAGCAGTAAATACACAGACAGGAGAGTTTCTACCATTCCAAGAACTTATGCATAGAAGGAGGAAGTATGGAATAGAAGAAGCAATGGAGAAATATCCAGTAACACTATTCCTATTCGATGTACTATACGTTGATGGAGAAGAAATGCTTGACAAACCATACTTAGAGAGGAGGAGGAAACTCGAGGAAATAGTTATAGAGGGGGAGAGGGTTAAAATGGCCACTTCAAAGATTATAAAGGATGTTGAAGAACTCGAGAAATTCTTCATGGAGGCAGTTGAAATTGGATGTGAAGGACTTGTATGCAAATCCATAACATCAGAATCTATATATCAAGCTGGAGCTAGAGGGTGGCTATGGATAAAATATAAGAGAGACTATAAATCCGAGATGATAGATACCGTGGACTTAGTGGTTGTAGGTGGATTCTGGGGTAAAGGGAAGAGAGCTGGAAGTTATGGAGCACTATTAATGGCTGCATATGATGATGAAACAGACACCTTCAAAACAGTATGTAAAGTGGGTACTGGATTTACAGATGAAGATCTCGAAAAACTACCATCAATACTTGAACCATACAGGATACCACATCCACATGCAAGAGTAGATGCAAAATTGGAAGCAGATGTATGGTTTACACCCGCAATAGTATTGGAGATTTTAGGTGCAGAGATAACATTAAGCCCAATACATACATGTGCATTGAACAAAATTAGGGAAGGTGCTGGGTTAGCTATAAGATTTCCAAGATTCACGGGGAAATATAGGACTGATAAGAAACCTGAAGATGCAACAACAGTGAGGGAAATAATTGAAATGTATAAGATGCAATTAAAGAAGATAGAGGAAAGATGAGAAAGAGTAGAGATGAATGGTGGGAAGAGTACAAGAGGTATCTAGATGAAAGCCCAGTCTCCATAACAAAACTCGTTGAAACTCTATCCCCAAAAAGGACTATACCATCAAAACAGTATGTGAAGATAAATAGGAAGTACACGTTATGGGAATTTCAAAGAGAGATCCTAAATAAAATATCAAACTACGATTACGGGTTAATAGTTGGGCTACCAACAGGTTTAGGGAAAACATATGTGGCAGGAGCATACTTGGAGAAGAAGAGTGGTGAAAGAGGATTGAGAGTACTATTCCTAGTTCCATCAGTACCTCTAGGAGTACAACAAACTATATTTGCAAGGGAGAAACTTGGAATTGAAAATGCATACTTCATATCAGGAGCAATACCACCTGAAAAGAGAATGGAATTAAAAGTTTG
>JANZKA010000068.1 GCA_025060975.1 Candidatus Culexarchaeum nevadense | reverse complement strand
AGGCCTATTCGGAACAGTAGTATGTGTAGGTGGAGGTGTGGGAATACCAGCAATATACCCAATAACCAGGGAATTGAAGAAAGCTGGAAACAAAGTTATATCGATAATAGGTGCTAGAAGCAAAGAGTTACTAGTATATGAGGAAGAGATGATGAAAGTGAGCGATGAACTAAGGATAACAACAGATGATGGTTCAAAGGGGAGGAAGGGGTTCGTATCAGATGAGCTTAGAGACCTACTACAAAGTGGATTAAAAGTGGATAGAGTTATAACCGTTGGACCCGCGATAATGATGAAGGTATGTGCAGAAGTAACGAGACCATACAATATAAAGACAATTGCAAGTCTAAACCCAATAATGGTATGCGGAATGGGTATGTGTGGAGCATGTAGAGTGGAAGTAGCTGGGAAAACTAGATTCGGATGTTTCGAAGGCCCAGAATTCGATGCACATGAAGTAAACTTCGACGTACTATTAATGAGGTTAAATGCATATAAAGCTGAAGAACAAATAGCATTAAAGAAGTTCCTTGAAGAAGGGGGGTGAGGAGCCATGCCAGTCAAAAAGAGGGTTGAAATGAGAAAACTTCCAATAGAAGAAAGGATTAAAAGCTTCAATGAAGTGGCACTTGGATTAACAGAGGAAGAAGCAATTGAAGAAGCTAAGAGATGCCTACAATGCCCAAATCATCCATGTATAGAAGGTTGCCCAGTAGGCATAGATATACCAGGATTTATAAAGAAGATAGCTGAAAGAGATTTCCTATCAGCATATAGGATAATAAAGGAGAAGGATGCCATACCAGCAATGACTGGGAGAGTTTGCCCACAAGAAGTGCAATGTGAAATTAAATGCACACTCAGTAGAGTTAAAGAGCCAATAGCTATAGGAGCTCTAGAAAGGTTTGTGGCAGATTGGGCTATAAAGGAGGGGGTTATAAAAGAGGAGATAACGAAAGCTCCACCAAATAATATAAAAGTGGCTGTAGTTGGATCTGGACCAGCTGGGATAACCGTAGCTGCAGATTTAGCAAAACTTGGATATGATGTAACTATGTTTGAAGCATTACATAAACCAGGTGGAGTATTAGTATATGGAATACCTGAATTCAGATTACCAAAGAGAATAGTGGAATACGAGATAAACTACCTAAAAAATCTAGGCGTAGACATACAGACAAACGTGGTTATTGGAAGAACATACACGATTAAAGAGTTATTCCAAAAGGGTTACAGAGCAGTATTCTTAGGGACAGGTGCAGGAATGCCAAAATTCCTAAACATACCTGGAGAAACCCTTGTAAACATATATACTGCCAACGAATTCCTCACAAGAACAAACCTTATGAAAGCATACCTATTCCCAAAATATGATACACCAATAAAAGTGGGAAGCAGAGTTGCAGTTATAGGTGGAGGGAATGTGGCAATGGATGCTGCTAGAACTGCAATTAGACTTGGAGCTGAAGAAGTATACATAGTCTATAGGAGAACTGAAGAAGAGATGCCTGCGAGGAGAGATGAAGTGATAAATGCAAAAGAGGAGGGGGTGAAATTCCAACTACTCACACAACCAATAAGATTCGTTGGAGATAAAGATAGTAGACTTACAGGCTTAGAATGCTTAAAAATGCAATTAGGAGAACCAGACGCTAGTGGTAGGAGAAGACCAATACCAATAAAGGGGTCTGAATTCATATTCGAAGTTGATACAGCCATAATAGCCATAGGATGCCACCCAAACCCACTAATAGCAAACACAACACCAGAAATAAAGGTGAATGAAGAGGGGTGCATAATAGTTGATAAGCAATGTAGAGCAAGCATGAGGGGAGTATACGCTGCTGGAGATATAATACTCGGAGAAGCTACAGTAATAGAAGCCATGGGCACTGGCAGAATAGCATCCACAACAATACATCAAGACATAAAAGAAGGAAGAATATAAAAAATTTAAAATAATTTAATTTTTATTTTAATTGGAAGCGTATTAGGATAAGCCTTCTAGAATGGCTTCATACTTAAAAGCTCTTCCTCACTTGGTGGAGGCCTAATTAAACCAGCTTTCCATAAAGCTTCAAGAGACTTCCTAGCTTCACTAATAATCCTTGAAGCCCTCTCCCAAAGCTCATCCCTACTCAATTTAACCCTAGCTACACCTTGCTCAATAGATTTCAAAGCACATGCCACAGCTTCCTCAACGTAAACTTCCCATTCCTCCATTGTTGGTAGAATATAATCTTCACGAAGCCCCTTCCTCTCAGCATAATTTGCCAATGCATATGCAGCTGCAACACACATCTCATCAGTCACAGTTTTAGCCTTAACATCGAGAACACCTCTAAATATTGCTGGAAATCCAAGTGAATTGTTAACTTGATTTGGAAAATCGGATCTACCTGTACAAACAATTCTAGCTCCAGCTTCTTTAGCTTCCCAAGGCCATATCTCTGGAATTGGATTTGCACAAGCCAATACTATTGCGTCATCAGCCATCCCCTTAATCCACTCCTTCTTAATAACTCCAGGTCCAGGTTTACTTGCAGCTATACATACATCAGCTCCCTTCAAAGCTTCAGGTATACCTCCAGTAACCCCCTCAGCATTACTCTTCAAAGCCCAGTTCCACTTCCATGGATCATTCTCCTTCTCCAATATATCCCTCCTACTCTGATTCAATATCCCCTTACTATCTACAAGTATCATGTTTCCAGGTTTAGCTCCTGCAAGTTCGAGAACATCTGCAGTTTTAATGTTAGCTGCACCTGCACCTATCAAAGCTATCTTTGCTTCACTAAGCTTCTTACCCACAAACTTCAAAGCATTTATAACTGCAGCTAGGATCACTGTGGCTGTCCCCTGCTGATCATCATGCCATACTGGTATGTTTAGCTTCTCCCTAGCTTTCTCCAAAACATAGAAACATTTAGGTTTCTCAATATCCTCTAGATTTATCCCACCAAAAGATGGTTCTATGAGCTGTAAGAACTCTATAAGCTTATCTGGATCTTTAGTGTTAACGCATAGTGGGAATGCATCTACACCCCCAAGATACTTGAATAATATAGCTTTACCCTCCATTACTGGCATAGCAGCTAATGGACCAATATCACCTAAACCCAAAACCCTAGTTCCATCACTAACCACAGCCACATAATTCCACCTATTAGTATACTCAAAGCTATATAGATCAGGGTTCTCCTGAATCTTCCTACATGCAGCTGCAACTCCAGGGGTATACCATATGGAAAAGTCATCAAGAGTTCTAACTGGAACTTTAGGCATAACTTGAAGTTTACCCTCATAGAACTTATGTAGTTGCGGCGCTATAAGTGAAGGTTTCTGAGCCCTTTCCAAAAGCTTTTTAACATCCACCTCAACCATCAAAATACACCTCGATAAACACGTAGAGCAAATATATGTTTAAACTTTTCCATACACATGTAGAATAAATAATATATTACCCCATAATACATAAGAGTTAAACAACCATTAAATAGGGGGCATGTAATGAGCAAAGATGAGGATCTAAATAGGATAATAGAGAAGAAGATTAGAGAACTCATGAAACGTGGAGAGGAGGGAGCAAAAGAGGAGGTCGAAGTGGAATTTAACAAAGATAGTTTAAGAGAAGCTCTAAGTAGAGGTGGAATTGTAGTTGTAGATTTCTGGGCTCAATGGTGTGGACCATGCCAAATATACAGTAGAATATTCAAAGCTGTAGCAGAGAAACTTAAGGGGAAAGCATGTTTTGGAAGAGTAAATGTAGATAGAAACCCAGAACTAGCAGACAAATATAGGATATACGCTGTTCCAACAACAATAATATTCCTAAATGGTGAACCTGTGGAAACAATAGTGGGATTAGTAACAGAAGAAGAGTTAATAAGCAAGATAGAGAAGTACCTATAAATACTCTTCAAACAACAATATTTTTAGAGATGGATATGCAATTGAAATTGGAAGTTGTAAACCTAATTGTACCTGAAGGATGCAATATAATACTTGGTCAAAGCCACTTCATAAAAACAGTTGAAGACTTATATGAAGCAATGATGAATTCAACACCAAACGTAAAATTTGGATTAGCATTCTGCGAATCTTCAGGTCCATGTCTAATTAGACATGATGGAAATGATGAAGAACTTAGGAAAATAGCAATAGAAAATGCATTAAAACTATCAGCTGGACACTGCTTCATAATAGTCATGAGAAACGCGTATCCAATAAACGTTCTAGATAGAGTTAAAGCTGTACCAGAAGTCTTAAACATATACTGCGCCACAGGAAACCCAGTACAAGTAATAATTGGTGAAACTGAACAGGGGAGAGCAATACTTGGAGTTGTAGATGGAGCTAAAAGCAAAGGAGTTGAAGGAGATAAGGAAATTGAGGAAAGAAAGCAATTCCTAAGGAAGATAGGGTATAAGAGGTAGATACATGTTTAGAGGAACTTCTTCAAAACTTCAAAAGTACTCTTAATATGTTGTGATATAACCTTAGTTTCAGATACTATTGGCATGAAATTAGTATCACCAAACCATCTTGGAACAACATGGAAATGTAAATGCTCAACACCAGCACCAGCAGCTCTACCAATATTAACACCAATATTAAATCCATCTGGCGATAAAGCTCTCTTCAAAACATCTATAGATAAAGATATGAAACTTATAATCTCCATAGACTCCTCAAAAGTCAAATCATTCGGATATACAACATGCCTATATGGTGCAATCATCAAATGACCATTATTATATGGATAAGCATTCAAAACTATATAGGAATATTTACCACGCTTCAAAATAAACAATTCATCATCACGATTAGACTTAGCATATGAACATAAGAAGCACTCAACATTCTTAGGAGCAGAAATATACTCCATCCTCCAAGGAGCCCAAAGATTCCTCAACACAATCACCAATCAACATATATGATCAATGAAGCTATAAATTAATCTGTGATAAGTGATGGTGGAAGTAAATCAAAACCTAATAAAGAAATGCATAACCAGTGGAAGACTCCAAACAGTATATAGAATGCTTGAAGAAGATTTAGAAGTACAAACATTACTAAAAATGTCAAATATAATGGCTGTAGGTAGAATGAAGTACAATGACCATGGACCAGTACACTCAAGAATAACCTCTGGAACAGCACTAGAAATACTGAGGATAATTGGTAGATATAGGAAGCCAAATATGATCATAGATCATGGTATGGAAATGGAAGATGCAGAAATAGTAGTATTGCTAGGTGCATATTTGCACGACATTGGAAACGCAATACATAGAACACAACATCCACAACATGGATGCTACATAGCAGATGCACCACTAAACAGAATACTCAGTAGAGTTTATAGTAGAATTGAAGATAGAATTAAAGTTAAATGTGAAGTACTACACTGCATATACTCAAGCGATGATGAAATACAATGCTTAAGCCTAGAAGCAGGGATAGTTAAAGTTGCAGATGGACTCGACATGGCTGAAGGGAGAGCTAGAATACCATACGATCTAGGCAAAAGGGATATACATGCACTATCAGCACTAGCAATAAAGAGAGTGGAAATAGTTGAAGGAGAAACTAAACCATTAAAAATAAAAGTTTACATGGAAAATCCAGCTGGAATATTCCAAGTTCAAAACGTTTTAATGAAAAAGATATCTACATCTGGAATTGGAAACTTTATTGAGTTAACAGCAATGGATATAAGTGGAAAAGTTATTATGGGAGGGAGCTAGCATCCTTTGGGATCAATGGAAGCTTTAATGGATCCAAATCATATAAATCAAGATACTTCAAA
>JANZKA010000067.1 GCA_025060975.1 Candidatus Culexarchaeum nevadense | reverse complement strand
TCCAATAGTTTTCTCTATGGGTTTGAGTATGGGGATGTTGGATTGCCCTTTTGGAACTAGGAATAATTTGCATCCACTTTTTGCTGCTGCTATAGCTTTCTCCAATACTCCTCCAACACTTCCCACACTTCCATCTGGATTTATTGTTCCGGTAATGTATACTGTGTTGTTCACTTTTAACCCTGTTACTGCTGATATTATGGCTATTGTTATTGCTGCTCCAGCGCTTGGTCCATCCACCACCTGTACTGCTTGGTCGGCTATTACTGAAACTATTATGTCAGCCCCCTTCAAGCTTACTCCAGTATACTTCTCAGCCACTGTTGTAGCTATTCTTATGCTGGATTGGAGGTCTATTCCAATGTTTGGCTGTGTATTTACCAGTATTCTCCCATTTCCAGGGGTTACTTCAACTTTAGCTTTCATGGTGACTCCTTCATAGTATACTGTGAATAGATCTCCTCGCACTTCTCTTACTGCCACTATGTTTACTTCTGATGATCCCGTTATGGTTTCGCTGAAATTGCTGCTATGGGTTATTGTGGCATAGTATTCCAGTTGCCTCTTATAGTATTCTAATTGTTGTATGGTGTAGTTTAATTGTGTTGAGAGTTGTGCGATTATTGTGTTGGCTTGGGATAGCTGTGTATATGCTTCTTCAAGCATTCTTGATATTGTTTGATTCTTCTGATTTAACGCGATTATAATTGATGTTGAAGCTGTATTCATCATTAAACTTAGTATTAGGATTACTGTTAGGGTTTTGCTGCTACTCAAAGCTTCATTCACCCTAGAAAATAGTTATCATTGTGCTTGGATATATTGTTTTGTGATGAAATGTTTTCACCGTTTTTGGAAATAGTTTTCCATTATTCTTTATCGGCTTTGAATGTTGAGCTGTAGACTAAAGTTTATTCGTCTATTGTCGTATTCATCATCATATAACTTAAATATGTGTATCCATGTATACGTTTTCCGGGGGGTTTTGGGTAAGCCTCTTGCCTCGATAATTTCTGTTGGGATTTCAAAGTTTGGTAAACGTGTTGGTTTGAGTGCTAGAGAGCTTTTCCAGGAAGCTTTTATGGAGTGTATGGATTCAATTCCAAAATTTTCTCCTGATATGATTGGAGCTTTGTTTGTGGGTCAGATGAGTGGTATGTTTGAGCATCAAGAGCATAATGCGCCTATATACTTGGAGTGGTGTGGTTTGGATGGTGGGGTTGATGGTGTTAGGGTTGAGGCTGCATGTGCTTCTTCTGGTGTGGCTTTGAAGCTTGGGGTTATGGCTATTGCATCTGGACTTTATGATTTCGTCTTGGTGGGTGGAGTTGAGAAGATGACTCATCTCGACACTGTTACTGTGACAGATATTTTGGCTACAGCTTCAGACAGCTTTCTTGAACAAGTTAATGGTTTAACTTTCCCAGCTCTGTATGCTTTGATGGCTACAGCTCACATGAATAGGTATGGGACGACTGTGGAGCAGATGGGTTTGGTGGCTGTTAAGAATCATTCTAATGCTAATCTAAATCCTAAGGCTCACATGTATGGTGTTGAAGTGGATTTGGATAGGGTTTTGAGTAGTAGGGTTATTGCTTGGCCTCTTAAACTCTATGATTGCTCATTGATATCTGATGGTGCAGCCTGTTTGATACTGGCTAAACCTGATTTGGCATATAAGTATTCTGATGATGTGGTTCACGTTGTAGGGTTTGGTCAAGGTCATGATTCCATAGGCCTCTATGCTAGGGATAGTTTGACTAGTCTACGTGCCACTAGGATTGCTGCTAAGAAAGCTTATGATATGGCTGGGGTTAAGCCCAGCGATATAGATATAGCTGAAGTTCATGATTGCTTCACCATAGCCGAGATAATTGCATATGAGGATCTTGGGTTCTGTAATCCAGGTGAGGGGGGGAAACTTGTGGAGCGTGGTGAAACTTTTAGGGATGGGAGTATACCGGTTAATACTAGTGGTGGTTTGAAGGCTAAGGGGCATCCTGTGGGGGCTACTGGGGTGGCTCAAGCATGTGAAATATATTTGCAGTTGACTGGTAAGGCTGGTGCAAGGCAAGTTCAAGATGTGAAGGTTGGGTTGACACATAATGTTGGTGGTTCGGGGGCTACTGCCGTGGTTCACATATATGTTAGGGGGTGAAGTTACTTGAATTCTGGATTCACTTTTGAGGATTTTAGGGGGTTCATTGCTCAAGGGAAGTTTATGGCTGTAAAGTGTGGTGATTGCAATCACATGTTTATACCTCCAAAACCTATATGCCCATACTGTGGTTCTGGGAAGCTATCTTGGATTGAGGTTTCAAGGGTTGGTAGAGTTGTAAGTTATACTGAGGTTCATGTTCCATTGAAGGGGTTTGAGGGTTTTGCTCCATATGTTGTGGCTTTAGTGGAGTTTGAGGGTGGTTTTAGGCTTCCGGGGATAGTTAAGGATGTTAAGGTTAGTGATTTGAGGGTTGGATTAAATGTTGTTTTAGAGTTTTCAAGGGATTTTCCATCGGGATACTTTTTCCACGTCTACTCTTGTTCTTGAGGGGGTCTAGGGATTCTCTGGGAAACTTTAATTATGGCTTTAGGTTGATCTGATGGTTTAACGTATATTGCGAAGTCTGGACAGTATATCTCACAGAATTTGCATCCAATACAGTTCTCAATGTTCTTTGGGTATGTGTAATTGTAACCCATATTATTAATTTCCTTTGAGAATTCAAGAACCTTTTTTGGGCACATGGATATGCATATTCCACATCCCTTACATCTATCCATTAGTACAACGATTTTGAAGCTTCTTCCACTCATAGGTTTCCCCGCAGTATGCTACATAATAGTGTTTATTGTTCTATGTAAAAGTGTTTTGCTTCCTTCTCATTCCTATATTGGTCTTGGTTTTATTTTGAATTGACAGTATGGGTCTCCTCTGGATATGCATTGCTCTTCATATGCAACCATATCTACTCCGGTTAGCTCTGTAAACCATCCTTCGAGTATCCCTTTTATGAATTGTGAGCCTGATGGTCTTTTCATTCCCTCCAGTATCTCGCATTCTATGCAATGTTCTATTTTTACTGTGAATTCGCATGCTTCTATGTCTATTTCCTCCACTTTCATTATTCCGAAGCCGCTCATCATGAATCTTGCCTCGGACAGTTTTAATAGTTTTTCAAGGTTTCTTCCCGCTATTCTTTCATGGGCTTCGAATCCAGTTTTACCAATTTCTCTTCCAACCATGTTTAGTATTATTTCGGCTCCAATTCTAGTTAACCCTTTTATAAGTCCTTCTAGGCTGTGTTGCATGAGGATTATTGCTCTTGATCCCATGGCTGTGATTGGGAAGGAGTATGGGTCTATGGCCACCCCCTCTACTGGGCTTGTGTATAACTTAATTTCTGCATTGAATTCTCTACCCCCTATTTCCATCTCGCATATTAGGCTGTTTAAATCTTCATCTTTCAATTTAGTTGAGTCTATGAATATTGTTATGTAGGAGTATTGTTCTGGTATGGTTGATGTGTAGATTCCCATTATGGTTACCCCTCTTCTCGATATTGGTTGAATAACCTTTCCTAAGATTCCAGGGATTTCGGCGGCTTCCGGTTTAAGTCTTACATGTATTGTGGTGAGCTTTTTATATCTGTATAGTGGTATTGTCATTAATTCTCTTGGGAGTGTGTCAGGAGTTTTTGCTTCCATTTATGGGTCATTTATTTTTCCTCTTTCAGCATATAACCTTTTTTTCCCCTCACTTTTTTATAATGTTTTTATTGTTTTTATTTTATTTCTTTAGTTTTTTGTGTAGTCTTTCTATTCTGTTTATGGCTTCGTCGAGTTTTTCTATTGATGCTACTAGGGCTATTCTTATGTGTCCTTCTCCCATTTCTCCGAAGGTGGATCCTGCTGCTACTCTGACTCTTTCTTCTTCGAAGAGTTTGTTTGTGTATTCTGTGGATTTTATTCCTGTTTCTGTTATGTCTGGGAATAGGTAGAAGGTTGCTTCTGGGTGTACGCATTTGATGTTTGGGATTTCATTTAATCTTTTCACGCAGTGTTCTATTCTCTTCTTGTATTCCCTTTTCATTTCTTCGTGGAATCTCCATCCTTCTCTTAGCATTTTTGCTGCTGCTATTTGTATTGGGACTGGTATTGTTGATACTCCTATTGGCACTCTCCATATTAGTTCTGCTAGTTCTTTTGGTGCTATTATGTATCCTACTCTGAGTCCTGTCCATGCGAAGGTTTTTGATAGGCTCATGGCTATTATGGTTCTGTCCACGGCTTCCTTTATGGTTGCTATGGCTGTATGCTTTTTACCCATCCATGTGAATTCATTGTATATTTCGTCTGATAGTATTAGGAAGTCTTTTTCTGTGGCTATTCTAGCTATTTCTTTTAGTTCTTCCATGGTGTATATGCAGCCTGTGGGGTTGTCTGGGTTGCATATTATTATTAGCTTAGTC
The DNA here is from genome assembly GCA_025060975.1 of Candidatus Culexarchaeum nevadense. Classification (GTDB taxonomy): domain Archaea; phylum Thermoproteota; class Methanomethylicia; order Culexarchaeales; family Culexarchaeaceae; genus Culexarchaeum; species Culexarchaeum nevadense. Next base: position 1,362 of record JANZKA010000067.1, on the reverse strand, counting down.
TTCTCTGTTGCTGCTTTCTCTATGTTTTCTATGTTTGGTCTGAAGTATCCGTCTTCTGTTTTCCTCATTTTTGCTCTCACTATTCTTCCTCCAAAGTATTTTATTGGGTTTATGTATCCTTGGAATGCTGGGTCTGGTATTATTACTTCGTCTCCCGGGTTTATTGTGGCTGCTAGTGTTAGGAATAGTGCTGCTCCCCCTCCCGATGTGGGTATTACCTGTGTTTCTGGGTCTATTTTTACTCCATATTTCGAGTAGTATTCTGCTACTGTCTTTTTGAATTCTGGGTGTCCTTGGAATGTGTAGTGTGTTTCTCCTGCTTCTATGGCTTCCTTTATCCATTCTGCTACTATTGGTGGCTGGTTGAAGTCTGGGTCTCCTGCCCCTAGGTTTATTATGTCTCCTGTTCTTGGTATTGGTGTTCTTGGGGTTGGTCTTTCAGCTAGTTGTAGTATTTCCCTTTTCGCGTATTTCGATATATCCATTCTTCTTCGCTCATACATGTTTGGCTATTATGCTTATATGGTTTTCCATTGATGTTTTATGGAAACATTTAATGGTTTCAGTTGTGTTAATGTTTTTGGGGTGTATTGGTTTTGAGGGTTAGGGTTGTGGATTATCCTGGGGCTACTAAGCTTTATGATGATGATTTAGCTAGGCTTTCCAGTAAGGTTATTCCTGGTATTGTTGGTGGGTTTGAGTTGGAGACTGGTTTGCCTTGGATTGCTGATGTGGAGATTCATAAGGTTTTGGCTGTGGGTAGGGGTGGTGATGGATTTAGATTGATATATTCCTCTGGTTTTCATTATGGTTTTGATGAGGGGTTGGGGGTTTATGTTCCCACTATAGATTTGTATGCTCCTAAAATTTTGACTTATGATTCTAGGTGGCTTAAGGGTATATTATATCATGAGTATCTTGTTTATCTTCATCAGTGTTTTCATGGTTTAGATTGGAGGCCTAAGATTGTTTGGAATCCTGGGAAGAGGGGGGCTAAGATATATTATGAGGTTTACTTGGATTTGGAGAGGGCTTTGGAGATGGCTTTGAGGTGTTTTAGGGGTGAGGAGGCTTTGATAGGTTTTCTGGATGTGGAGGTTGACATTTTCCTTTCAGTTCTCTCTGGAAGTTTTAAGCCTAAGTTTGTGGAGGGGTTTCCAGAGTTGGATGTGGGGGTTGGGGGGGAGGATGTCTTGGACCCTTCTAAGCCTCCGGTTGCTTTGACTATTAGGCCTGGGGTTCTCCTTGATAGGATTTATACTGGTGATGATTTGCCTGATCTTAGGGAGAAGCTTTCTAGTCATGGTGTTTTATTGGAGAAGTATCTTGTTTTGAGTAGCATGTTTAGGGAGAAGGCTTTCT
>JANZKA010000066.1 GCA_025060975.1 Candidatus Culexarchaeum nevadense | reverse complement strand
AGTTTTCTAAAGATTCAAGTATTGATTTCAATGTTTTTGCTGTGGATAGTAGTTCAAGGCATTTGAATACTGGGAATGGTGGTATATTTTATGTGGCTAGAGCTTTGGGTTTAACTGGATCTGGTGATGTGTATCGTAGAGTTGATTGTGGATTTGATTTCTGTTTTGCTGGTAATGGTAGTGAATTTATTGGTAGGGTTATGGAGTGGTTGGAGCATTTAACGATTATTGATGCTTTGAATTCTGGTTTTAGGGGGGTAGTATTGCTGGATGGATCGATATATGGTAGACTTTCACATGTACCATTGGAATTCAATTTAACTAGCAATAAGGATTTCATGATTAAATATTTTGATGATCTGATTAAACTTATGGATTTATGTAGGAGGTTTAAAGTTCCATTAATTGGTGTTAGTAAGGGTAGTGTATCCCACTTCTTCAGAGACTTCCTTTTTGGTTTATTGGCTGTGGATGTTGGTGTTAAGCTTGGTTTTGATGCTCTTTCAATTAAGAATTGGATTTTCAAAATTTTCGATGCTAGAAGGAGTGCTGCAAATATTTTGAGTGGGCTTCCAGAGGATTTGAAGAAGATTTTCATTGGTTTAATTCATAGGAAACCAGATTTCCAACTTATACTTAGATATTCGAAATCTACTGGTTACACATTTCCATTATTACTTAATCCTCCTCCAAGGACTATTAGAGCATTTAAGCTTGCTGAGCGGAATCCAATTGATTTCTTGAAAGCAGCTTTCCCCTACTCTTCCCTTTCAGGGGGTTTCATTGATTGGGCTGTTAACGTTGTTTCTAAACTTAAGGATCTCCCAGCCATAATATCTTTCCATGTTCTTCCATCTCTGGGTGATATCCCCATGAGGGTTGATGTCCCTGCATGGTTTTTCAATGTTGATGAGAAATTCATTAATTTTAAGTGGCCTGAAGCTATTGATGTTGATGTCACCCCTATCTTAAACATTTTATCTGCTGGTTATTGTGGTTTAGATAATCATAATGTTTGGCTTACAAGTGTTGATAGGATGGTTAGGCTTGGTAGGAGGGTTTTTGAGGATATGTATCTATCTAAATTTGAGGAAATTGTTAATGCTAAGGTGACTTCGAGGGGGTATAGACGTGTCAGATATCCATGAAGGTTTAGATAAACTTGGATATGTTGTGGGGGAGGCTAACCCCACATACTTCTACTTCATAGTTGATGAAGGTAAATATCCTCCAATATGGGAGTATGTGGTTGTTAGATCTATGGAAAATGTTAATGGTAATGATGTTGAGGTTATGGTTGTAGCACAGATATGTGAAATACTTTCTTCAAGTCTAGCTTTGGATCTATCTTCTAAACCTAGACATGAAGCTGTTGAGAGAATCGTTAAAGCTGGACTTGTGGATAGGAGGATTCTTGCTAAAGCTAGGGTTTTAGGATTCAATTATAATGGTGAAGTCCTACAGCCTAGGAGAGCCGTTCACCCTGGAAATGAAGTTTATAGAGCTCCATCAAGTATCCTTAAAGAATTCTATTCATACCCAGATTCCGAAAGTCTATATATTGGTTCACTGATAAATAGGGTTGACGTTCCAGTTAGCATATCCCTTAAGGGGTTTAGAAGACATCTAGCAATATTGGCGCAGACAGGTGCTGGGAAGAGTTATGCTGCAGGAGTTTTATTAGAGGAGTTGCTTAAGAAGGGGGCTACTGCAATTGTTCTAGATCCACATGCAGATCACGTCTTCTTTTCACGTAGTAGGAGTGGTGGCTTTTATTCTAAGAGAGTTACCGTATTTAGAACGCCTGAGAGTAGTGGGAGGTATAATGCTAGTGACATAGGCTTTTTATCCACATATGAAATTAAGTTTTCAGATCTTAGTGTTGATGAGATAGCCACAATTTGTGGTATAGAGGAGAGATGGATGAATATAATATCTGCTATAAGAGATGCTCTTAGAGAGTTGAGAGAACAGAAGGGGGATTCATATAGTTTAGAGGATTTAATTAAATTTCTAGAGTCTAATGATGATGAAAATTACATGAGGGCATTGAAGTATGTTAGGAAGCTTCAGAGGATTAATGTTTTTGGTGATGCGACCACGCATATATTAAACATTCTCAAACCAAAGCATATCTCAATAATTGATTTATCTGGTTTAGATGATGAAGTTTCAGATTACGTTGCATATAGAATTCTAAATGATACTTTTAATGTTGTTAAATCACAGAAATATCCATATCCAGTTTTCATAGTTATTGAAGAAGCCCATAGATTTGTTCCAAGCAAAGAGTCTACACTTTCAAAGGGTATAATTAAACGTATAGCTGCTGAGGGTAGGAAATTCGGTTTATTCCTCATAATCATAAGTCAAAGACCTTCAAAAATAGATCCTGATGTTTTAAGTCAATGTAATAGTCAAATGATTTTGAGAATAACTAATCCTGAAGATCAAGAGGCTGTTAAGAGGAGTTCTGAGAGGATGAGTGAAGATCTTCTTAGAGATCTCCCTGGACTAAATATTGGTGAAGCAGTTATAGTTGGAGAGATTGTAAAAGCTCCAGTCATGGTTAGAATTAGGTCTAGGGAGACCATGGAGGGTGGTGCAGATATAGATGTTATTTCAAAACTTGCTGAAGCTTCAAGAGAAGCTGAAGAAGGTGAGAAGAGGTTGGCTGAGCTGGTGATTGAAGAGCGTAAACGTATTAAGGAGTTAATTGAAGGATAATTTTGGTGATCAACCTTTAGAATCGCACATATTTCTGATACCCATTTGGGGTATAGACAGTATAATCTTGATGAGAGGGAATCCGACTTTTATGATGTATTTAATGAAGCTGTCGAAATTATTCTTAGGGAAGATGTTGATCTAGTTATACATTCAGGAGACCTCTTTGACTCCCCACTACCACCAATAAAAGCTCTTAAAATATTTAGAGATGCTGTTAAGAGGATTTCTAGTAAAGCTAAATTTATATCTGTTCTTGGAGATCACGATATGCCTAAAAGGCGTGGGTTATATCCCCATAGTCTTTTTGATGATGTTAAGGTTTTAGGTTTAGGTTGCCTTGAACACATGGATTTTAATGGTGTGTTGATAGCTGGAATATCTAATCTCAGAGGGAGAAGTATTGAATTGTTAAGGGAGGAAATAAGGAAGTTTGATAAGATATCTAGTGGGTATAGGAAGTCTATATTCATTATGCATCAAGCTATAGATAGATATCTCCCCTTTGAAGGAGCTTATGAAGTTAGGGAAGATGAACTTCCAAGAACAGCTTCATATTATGCTCTTGGACACATTCACTCTAGAATTCTAGCACGTTTCGGTGGAGGCTTACTAGCTTATTCAGGTTCAACTGAGATTAATAGTAAGAGTGATATCCCCTCTTGGCGTAGTGATGGTAAAGGATTTTTCCTCGTAGACTTAGATGGTGATGAACCTAAAGTTCAAAAAGTCAATTTGAATGTTAGACCACAAATTGATTTAGAATTGAATATTATGGATAGAGGTGGATTGAGTAATGCATTGAAAATTTTAAATGAAAACTTGATTTCCATATCAAAGCTTTCAAATAAACTTCCAATAATTCATTTGAACATTAAATGTAGAGGTGTGGAGAGGCAGAATGTTATAAATAAGATTAGCGATGCAATTAAGGGCAGAATTCTAACATCAAGAATAAGTTTTGTAGAAGAATTCTCTCTCCCATCAGTAACTGCAATTAAGAGTAGTGTTGATCAGAGAGGGCTTATAAGTGAAATTTTAAAGAGGTATGGTTTAAGCGATGAGAAGTTCATTGATTTAGCTTTAGAACTTCAAGACCTCCTTGTAAATGATGAGGTAGATGAAGCAATAAATTTAGTGAAAAAGTTCTTAGGGGTTGATGTGTAATGATAATTTTGAAGGATATCACTATCAAAAACTTCTTATCACATGAAAATACAAGAATAAGCTTCCCTCTAGGGGTAATAGCACTAGTGGGTCCTAATGGTTCTGGGAAGACTGCTATAATGGATGCAATAATACATTCACTACTTGGATTTAGAGGTGTTAGAAGTAGAACTAGTAGTGCTGATGATCTAATAAGGTTTGGAGCTAAATCCATGGAGTTAGAATTGAATTTCGAAGCTTATGGTAAGGAGTACAATTTGAATTGGCGTAGGGAAAGAGGTGGCGAAGTGAATGCTAGGCTCCAATGTAAAGGTGTTGGGCTAATAACTGATTCAGCTACTAAAACTGTTCAAGAAGTTTCGAAGATAATTGGAATAGATAAAGATACACTATTAAGCTCAGTATTCATCCGTCAAGGTGAAATTACAAGTCTAATAGAAGAAGAACCAAGTAGGAGGAAGGAGGTTATAGGTAGAATACTAGGATTAGACAGGTATGAGAAAGCATATGAAAAAATGCGTGAAATAATAGGTCATCTTGAAGACATGAAGAAGAACACCGATTCCGAAGCTAAGAGAATTGATGGATCTATTGAAGTTTTAAAGAAGCGTCTAGACAAGCTTTCACAAGACATTAAAGCCTATCAAGAAAAGCTGACTAAACGTAAAGATGAACGCAACTCTAAATTGATGGAGCTTAAATCACTACAAATAGAGATGGAGCTACTAGATGGTATGAAGAAGATGTATGATGAATTACGTGAAAGGAGAGGGAGAATTGAGGAGAATATGAAACGCATTGAAGAATCACTAAGAGAGCTAAAAGGTAAGCAAGACAAATGTGCAAATGCCAAGAAGAGAATTGAAGTCATGAAAAACGAAATTTCCAGAATCCCATTACTAGAGAGGTACATTAAAATCCACTATGAAATGGGGAAATTGGATGTTGATATAAAAAGCTTGAGTGAGAATCTCAATAAATTGAGAGAATTGGAAGATTATGAAGAGCAATTAGCAAAGTTATTAAGTGAAGTATTAAAGTATTTGCCAGAACCCTCCATGGAAGCTTTGAAGAGATTAATGGAAACCCTCCAAAACTCGGAGAAGACGATTCAAGATGAAATTAATGAGAGGCAACGTGAAATAGGTGAACAAATTGGCAAGATAAATGAGTTGAAGGGGCATATTGAGCACATAGAGAAGCTGGACGTATGCCCAGTATGCAAAACAAAGTTGTCGAATACACATAAAGAGCATGTTAAAACGGAAATATTAATGGAAATTCAGAGGATCGAGCTTGAATTAAAGAGCCTCGAAGAACATGTACAATCATTATCAAAGAATCTTGAAGAAGTTAAAAGTAAAATTAAGATTCTCTCGGACATTACAAGTAAAGTTAGAGACATTGAAAATCTAAAATCATTAATAATTAGAGTTAGAAGTGAAATTGTACGTTCAAATCCAGAAATAGGCGATTTAAACTTTAGAATTGAAGATGCAAAATCTATTCTCACAAATAAACTGGAAGATCTAAGATCAAAGTCAAATGCGTATGAATCTGAACTAAACAATATAGTTAAAAGTATTGGATATGAACCGAGGGAACCTCAAAATGAACTCGATTCCCTACGAAAGATGCTTGAGGAATACAATAATTTGAGGGTTGAGGCGGAGAGATACGATGAATTCTCAAAACAAATCGATAATTTAAGTTTGGAATTAGAAAAGTTTAGAAGCGAATATAATGCTGTGGAAAATGAAATTAAAAATTTAGGTTATGATGCTAAGAGACATGAAGAAGTTAATCAAGAGATTTCGAGGTTAACAAGAATTTGCGGTGAATTGAATGGGGAGATAAAGCAAATTGAAGAAGCTGTGGAAAACCTCAATAGGGATTTAAATAATTTGAAGAGTGAAATTGAGAAGTTGAGGATTGAACG
>JANZKA010000065.1 GCA_025060975.1 Candidatus Culexarchaeum nevadense | reverse complement strand
AGTGGTGATATCCTTTGCAGTTGAAGCTGTTTACAGTTGGGCCTGTAGCATGTTATCCTCAGGTTTTGGAGGAGATGGGTAGGCAGATGTTTAGTCATAGGAGTAAGGATTACATTGATTTGCATAAAGACTTAACCTTCCTACTTAAAGAGTTTCTTGAAACCGAGAGTGAAATATTCTTCTTTCCAAGTTCTGGAACCGGTTTTATGGAGGCTTCTGTTAGAAATTGTGTTGAGAGGAAGATGCTTATATGTGTTAATGGGAGTTTTGGTGAGAGGTATGTTGAGGTTGCTAAAGCCAATGGTAAGGAGGTTGTGGTTTTAGAGACTGAACTTGGAGAACCAATTATGCCCGATGTATTAGATGATTATTTGAAGAGAAATCCAGATGTTGAGGCTGTAGCTGTAACACATAATGAGACTAGTGTTGGATTGATTAATCCATTGGAGAAGATTGCTAGTGTAGTTAAATCTCATGGTAAATTGTTGTTTGTTGATGCTGTAAGCTCTATGGGTGGTGTAGATATTAAGGTTGATAAGTGGGGTATAGATGTATGTTTTACAAGTTCACAGAAGTGCTTTGGCATCCCCCCTGGATTAGCTGTTGCTAGTGTTAGTGCGGAGGCTTTGAAGAAATCTGCCAATATGCGTAATAAGGGTTGGTATTTTGATTTCATATTGTATAAGAAGTATAATGAGAGGTTTTCTACACCTACAACTCCGCCAATACCTCAAATGCTTGGTTTGAGGAGAATATTAATGATAATAAGGGATGAATGGGGTGGTAAATATAAGTATTTTGAGCTTTATAGGGAGAGGAATAGGATTATACGTGAAGGTGTTGAGAAGATTGGTTTAACGCTATTCCCAAGGAAGGGGTTTGAAAGTCCAACTGTCAGTTGTATTAATGCCCCTAAGGGTATGAGTGGAGATGAAGTTTATGAGGCTATGAGGGCTAGGGGGTTTGAGTTAGCTCATGGTTATGGTAAAATTAAGGATAAAACATTCAGAATTGGTAATATGGGGTACATAGAATTCAAAGATATCTATGAAATGTTGAAGAATCTTGAAGAGGTAGTTAAGTCTAAGATTTAATTCCACGTTTGCTACTCATTTACGTAAATTGTATCCCCCTTCACCCTAACAAAATCTCCACTTTTTATTTTACTTATATCCACCATGTCTACGCAAGGTATGTTGGCTATTATTGCACCTACAGCTACTATTGGTTCGCAATACTCATTTATTATGGCTGCTGGTGCTGTGTTTAGTTTCTTCATTCTATATATTATGTAGGTTCCAACAGTAGACCCTTTCCCATGTGGGAATACCAGTATCTTTCCACTTACGGATTCCCCTTCAAGTGGATGTCCTCTTTCTATTACTATCCCTGTCTTTGGGTTTATTCCTCCCAGAAATGCTATTGGCTTAGTTGATACCAATGCTTCTCCTTCTGCTTCCCCCTCCTTTATAATTCTGCCTTTAATTATCATTCCAAACACCACTTAGAGCTGCTTTAATACAATCTTCTAAGCTTCCAAATCTAACTTTTACTTTTGAATGTGATGGTGATAGTGTAGCCATTTTAGCACTGTTTGTGGCTAGTGTTTTGAATCCCAATTCTTCTATTGGTGCAACCACTATGCATGTGTCTCTTATAACTTTTCCTCCAGCTTCATTTATTATTTCCAGTAATCCTTGTCTTTTTGCTTCATCATATATCCTTCTTGAGGTTGTTATCCATAATTGTGATTTAACTTTTCTACCTTTAATCATGTATGCCACCTTTCTTATCTCCTCTATGGAGGCGTGTGGGCATCCAATGCTAACCACATCTATTTCCCTAATATCATAGTTTAGGGTTTCATAAGCTTCCTTTAGATTTTCAATTTCAATTTCTTCAGCATGATCTTTAATCATCTTCTTAATTTTTGTTTCTGGGGTTATGTTTTCCATGTGGAATAATCCCACAGCTCCGCTTGCAGCCATTGAAGCTCCAAGTGCTTTTAGTTCATCTAGATCTGCAATTTTTATTCCTGTGATGTATGGCACTTTATCTCCAACGATCTTTCCGATCAAGTATCCTAGTGCTCCGAAATCGGAAACCCCTTTCACATCACATTTGACTTTTACTATGTAGTCTGCAAGCCTATTTTCATCTAGATGTAACCCATATTTTGCAGTTCTACCGGTTATTGCTGATGCTAGTGCTGAAATTCCACTCTCCCTATTTGTTCTAGCGCCTAGAATTGAGTTTGCATATATTATTGCTGATGATTCACTCCATGCTATGTGTTGCCCAAATTTAGGTTTATTTCCTATAAGGTATGGTGTGCATGTACATGTGGCTTTCACGCCCATTCTCTCATATGCTTTAACTATCCTTGTTTGCTTCTCTGCAAATTCCCTGCTAAATCCAAGTTCCTCCCACGATTCCATATCCATTCCAGCTGGATTTAGTGTTGCTTCAACTATTGTTTTAACTCCCATACTTGCAAATTCTTCTAGGAATTCAAGACCTTCATCCCCCAAATTCTTGTAACTCACACCGGAAATGTGTGCACTTTCAACTTTAATTAACTCCTTTGCATTGTATATCTTCCCCAAAGCTACTATTATCTCCATTGCTTTCTGTACACCTTCTCCCATTTCACCATTAAGCATAGCTTCCTCTTCCTTTGTTAGCATCACATATACCACTATATATGGGTGAACTATAAATAAGGTACCCTTTTACATTTGACAGATTGTTTGCTTCTGATTTGAGAACATGTTCTTCTTAATATTGTTTGAAGAGGGTAAAGTTAGCGACACCTATTTGATATTGATATCTTGGGTTTTATAATGCTGAAAAGTTTAGGGTTTTTAATAATTTCTAAGCTTCTTCTCCTACGAGTTTCCCATCTCTGATGTTGTATATCTTTTCACATCTCTCTTTTACTATTGGGTCATGTGTTGCTATTATAAATGTTTTGCCAAGACTTCTATTTAGCTTCACTATAATCTCCATTATCTTTATGGTTGTATCTGTGTCAACATTTCCTGTTGGTTCATCTGCTAAAACTATTGAGGGATTGTTTGCCAATGCCCTTGCTATGGCTACCCTCTGTTGTTCTCCTCCACTCATCTCATCTGGTTTATGGTTCATCCTGTCTTCAAGTCCCACCATTTTAAGCAATTCTATGGCGCGTTTCCTTCTTTCCTCCTTAGGTATTTTCGCCAGTATCATTGGTACTTCAATGTTTTCAAGTGCTGTTAATACTGGTATTAGGTTTAGAAATTGGAAGACAAAGCCAATCTTGTTTAATCTATACTCTGCTAACCTTTTTTCGCTTAATTTTGTTAAATCTATTCCATCAACGTAGATCTTCCCTTTAGTTGGCATATCTAATCCTCCTATAATGTTTAGTAATGTTGTCTTACCGGATCCCGATGGTCCTACTAGTCCAATTATTTTTCCATTGGGCATTTTCACAGTAATTCCTCTTAGAGCATGCACTTCTATCTTCCCATGCTTATACACTTTAACTAGGTTTTCTGTTTCAACTATTGGTTTAGACATGTCTTAAAGCCTCCACAGGTTTCATTCTTGATGCACGCCAAGCTGGATATAATCCAGCTATAAGTCCCACCAATACTCCTAGTCCAATACAAATTGTAATATTGGTGGGTGTTAATGTTGGTGTGAATACTTGTGTGCTTCCCACTTGTCTAACTCCTCTAATTGTTGTTCTACCCAGTATGGATGCTGTTCCCATTATTCCAGGCATGAATGTTGGTAATATGTATGCTAATACTCCGCCTACAGCTACTCCTATGACTCCTCCTAGACTGCCTATGATTATTGCTTCTGCTAAGAACATCTTTAGTATATCGCTACTTTTTGCGCCTATTGCTTTTAGTATTCCAATTTCACGGGTTCTTTCAGATACTGACATTAGCATTGTGTTTACTACTCCAAAACTTCCTGCTACAAGTGCTATTAACCCTATTGTGGCGAAGAACATTGTGAGTGTATTTAGTAGTTGTGTTGCTTGTGTTACCATTGCTGTTGGAGTTGTAACTCTGATGCCTGGTATGTAGCTTGTTATTGTATTTGCAACTTCATTCACCATGTATGGGTCTTCGCATTTCACAAGTATTTGTGTTGCTTCATTTTCTAGTCCAGTTATTTTTTGTGCATCTTTTAGGGTGATGTATGCTGCATATTCTTGAAACATAATTCCAGTTTCAAATTCACCTATAACTTCAAATTCTTGTTGATCTGTTGTTGAGGTTCCAACTTTAACTTTTCCACTTATAGTTATGTTTAATGCTTCCATTAAGGTTTTGCCGAGAACTATCTTCCCACTATCCTCAGTACTTAGCATTCTCCCATTAATTATGTTTAGTCCACTTGTAACTTCATTGTATGTCTGTGGATCTATTCCATGTATTGTGACTCTTGTGTTTTCGATGTATCCCATGAAGGATAATTGTGGTGAAACTGCGTATACTCCTGGTATCTGGATTATTTGCTGTATTATATTTAGGTTTATGGTTCTCTGTATGGTGAATCCAAATCCTCCGAAAGGTTGACTCCCCCTTGCTGGTATTGTGGCATTGTATATTGTTATGTCTGCACCTCCAAGTGCTCTTACCATTTGCGTTACTCTTACATCCATACCTGAAACTATTGATAGTAGTGCTAGCATCATTCCTACTCCTACAACTATGCCTAGTACTGTTAGTGTTGTTCTAAGTTTCCTTCTACCTACGTTTCTAATAGCCATCTTCCATGTTTCCATATGGGTCTACATATAGATTTAGATTTGGAATGCTGTTTAAAAGGAATTTGTTGAAATGCTTTTCCCATGTAAGGGAAGTTTTATGTGTATAATTGTTTACGGTTATTTTGATGATTGAAAGATTATCTACTGGTATTGATAGTTTGGATGAGATTTTGGAGGGTGGGATTCCTAGAGGTTTCTTTGTTGCAGTTACTGGTGAGCCTGGGACTGGTAAAACTATTCTATGTATACATTTCATTAATCGTGGTGTTTTGGATGGTGATAAATGTATTTACGTTACAACTGAGGAGTCTAGGGAGTCGATAATTAGACAGGCTGAGCAGTTTGGATTTAAATTCTCTAAGCATGTTGATGATAATAGGCTAATAATAATTGATGCATTGATGGGTAGGGAGGATCAGTGGAGTTTAAATTCTCTTACTATTGATGAGATGGTGAATAAGGTTTTGGAGGCTAAGAAGTTTTTGGGTTATGGTAGAGCTAGACTTGTTATTGATTCTATGAGTGCCTTCTGGCTTGATAAACCTGCGATGGCTAGGAGGTATTCATATTATGTTAAGAAGGTTTTGTATAAGTGGGATTTCACTATACTTGCAACTTCACAATATGCTATAACCACGTCTGAAGCTTTTGGTTGGGGTTTGGAGCATGTAGCTGATGGAATTATAAGGTTTAGGCGATTTATACGTGGAGGTCAACTTAAGAGGTATATTATAGTGGAGAAGATGAGACAGACACAGCATTCATTATATCTACATGAAATAAGTATTGAGCCGAAGGTTGGCCTTAAAATTATTGGTAGGGTTAGTGAGAGGGTTGAGGATGTAGCTTTACCAAGTGAAGTTTCTAGGAAGATTAAGAAGGTTAAGGAGAGATCTGAAAAGATAGTTGAAGAATGAAGAGAGTTAATTTAAATTCCGCTTTACTGGTTATGCGAGTTTAGAGTTATTTTTATACCAATTGTAATTCACTACTGTATTACAATGGCTATTATGTCTATCCATATATCAGATGATTTGAATATGGTGATGAATTGTTATGTGATAAAGAATTTAGGGATAAAAGTTCACATTATACCTTAACATAAAACAATTTCTATTGATAATTGTTTATGTTTTTCAGAATTTTGTGGAGTGAGATGTGAATGTGGTTTATGTTGACTTGTCCACCAGGTTTGGAGGATATTGTGGAGCTTGAATTGAGGGAGAAGTTTGGCTCTACTG
>JANZKA010000064.1 GCA_025060975.1 Candidatus Culexarchaeum nevadense | reverse complement strand
CGGGGGGCATTATTTTCCAAAACATAATTTTACAGTTTGATGGCTATCTAGAAATTAAAAAATAATTTATGAGGGTAGGTATGTGTTAAATCCTCCGTCTTCTAGCAATTGCTATGGCAACTATTACCATTGCTACTATGGCTATTGAGATTGTTATGATGATTGTTGGACCCATTAATGGTTGCTGTTCAATTACCACGTAGTTTATGGTTAATGTTTGATCTTGATTTAATGTTATTGTTCTTGTGATTTGAGTTGATCCATCACTCCACTTATCAAATTTATACTGTTTTCCAGCTATTGTTATTTCTTGTGGAATTGTTATCGTATATTTTGCTTGTTCTAGTGTGGCTATGTATGGTGTGGTTACACTTGTCCCATTTATCTGTATTGTAACTCCCTCTATTGGTGTTGACATTATTTTTAATGTGTATTTTGGTTTAGGTTGGCCAACAACAATGTTTATGGATGTTTCATAAGTCTTACCGGAGAAGTCTTCAACTATAGCTTTTAACATCATGATTTGATCTACTGGTATTGGTTGTATCCATACATCATACACCACCTTTCCACTTTCAGCTTTAACTAAATCCATTATTGGTGTAAGGGTCCATTGGCTTCCAGTAGCATTATATTTTACTTCCACCTTCTTCACGCCCCACCCTCCATCATAAGCTTCTACTGTGACTTTCACCCATTTATTCTTCTCAATGTTTTGTGGTGGATTCACAAATTTCACTTGAGGTGTATCTTCATCTTTTACGCATTCAATTGTGAAGTATATTCTACTTTTAGCTGGTATTGTTATGTTTGTGAGGATTATGTAGTATATTCCATCCCTTTCAGTATATTTGAATTGAGGTTTGTATGGATGCCAATTGTAATCTGATATGGGTCTATCTGCTGGAACCCTGAATATGATTCTTGGATTTTCTATTGTTATGTTCAAATCATTTATTATGGTGAGTGATACTACATGTGATGACCCATTGTTTGATGGTGTGTAGTAGTATTCTAGGAATCCAAGTCTATATGGTGTTTTCGGTCTATATGATATTGTGGTTCCCGAGTCTATTGGTATTGAATTTGGGTATTTGAATAGTCCAGTTCCAGGATTGTATAGTGTGTTTTCATCTATTGTCCCATTGGAGTAGATTCTTATCAATTTGAATCCTCTTATATCGTAGTTTGGTATATCATAGGCTAGTGCTGCTGGGGTTATGAAGTAATGCTTCTTTCCAGTTGCTTCATTGTATACTATGACGTTTAAGTCTGAGTGTATGTGCTCTGATAATATTAGTCTAACATCATACTCCACTATTAACCTGAAGAGTTCTCTTGCTTCATTGGGATGCCCCTTCCATGAGAGGTAACCTGATGGATCTCCATAAAGATATCCTTTAGCTATGTACTTGTCTATATCTGTCCATGATGTAATGTTTATGTATCCTACACCCCACTCCTTAAGTTTCTCGGTGAAGAGTGGGAAGTGGAAGAATACGATTTTAGTCTTATCAATATTTGCTTTAAGTACATTTTCAAGCCATTGTAATCTCTCCATTCTTACCCATCCATCCAGATCCGTGTCTAAACTTACAAGTAGGAATTTCCCTACAGTAACAGTGTAGTTTAATGGACCCACTATTCTTTCATATTCAATGGCGTTACCTATATCTCCATATTCATGATTTCCAGCTGTAACATATACTGGGTCTTTAAATAGCATGTATGGTTCTAGGAATTGGATCCATTGACTTAAGACCATTGGAACGTTCACTAAGTCTCCTAGGAATATTATTACGTCTGGGTTTATTATGTTCGCTTCGTAAACCATTTCCCAAAAGTATGGAAGCCCTTCAGGTTTAACATCTCCACATGCCAGTATATCTAGCTTTTCAGGCCATTTTGGCATTATCCATAGGCATCTTGGCTGTGATAATTTTCCTCCCTCATAAATTACGTCTAGATCGTATGCTCCTTCACCAAAACCTTTTGGGAGTTTGAAACTCAATTGCCAAGTTTCACTTTTTGAATCGTAAACAGCTTTTACCATTTCTGCGATCAATCTATGGGTTTCATTATATACTTCAGCTCTAACCCATTTTACATTTGAATTCATTTTAATAGTTACATTGAATATTCCACCATCTAAAACTGGTTCTGGAACTCCATGTGTTGGAAACTTCATTTTATCTGCGTAGTATATGAGTGTTTGTCCATTAACATTGATGTTTGGAACGCTCAGTAACCCTAAAATCATTATGATTATTATCATTGTTGAAGCTCTTTTACCATTCAATTGTGAATCACCCAACATTAGTATTTTATGTAATTTACATTAAATTTTCTTTCATGTGATAAATAGGTTTAAATCTTCAATTCCCCTTATTTTTCACATAATATCATGGATGTCCTTGATCAATTGTGGTGATAGTGTTGAAATTGTATTTTGATAGGGATACTTTGCTCTCTCTTTTAGCTTATGCTAGGGATATGCATCCAAGGGAGATTTTCCTAGTAATTAGGGGTAGAAGGTTTAAGGATGGGATTCTGGTGGAAGATTTCCTCCTTCCCACATCAACAATTCTTGGGGAGGGCTTCGCAGTATTCAACCCATACACTATACCCATAGATTTCAAGATTATTGGTACCGTGCATTCTCATCCTTCCGGGGTTTTGAAGCCATCAATTGATGATTATAATCACATGTATGGTTTCATTATGGTTATAATTGCATATCCATATGCTAGTATTAGTGATGTTGCTGTTTTTGATGCTAAGGGTGAGCCCTTGAAGTTTGAGGTTATATGAGTCTATGGAGGTCTTCGATAAACTTTTAACCCTATACATTCAATTTGGATAAAGTTTCGTTAGAGATTGGTGGTGTGGTTTGAGTGACTTCAAATTTAAATTGGCTTTTCTATGCTTTTCCCATACTCTCCTCCATGTTTATACAGAACTTCCACTTGCCCTTATCCCAATTTTGCGTAATGAATATGAATTATCCTTCTTCATGATTAGTTTGATAGTTTCAATTCCACGTTTATCCTCCCTTCTCTTCTCGGTTCCCAGCGGTTTAATTGCAGATAGATTTGGTGCCACTAAACTTATCTCCATAAGCTTATCTCTAGTTCTAGTTTCTGGAATCATAATACTGCTTACTGATTCCATAGAACTGATTGTTTTAGCATTTTCCTTAGCTTCAATAGCTTCTACACTTTATCATCCACCTGCATTGAGTGTTGCAGCCAATATTTTGCCTCAAAGTTTTCTTGGTAGGGGGATGGGTTTTCATGGTGCAAGTGGAACTTTGGGTGTAGCTTTAGGTCCATTGACATTGGGTATTGTACTTAACCTTTTTGGTTGGAAGTATGCTTACTTGGTATGGGTAGTACCAATACTGATTTCAGTAATCGTCTCAATATATGTGGATTTACGTTTTCGTTCCGAAATTAATATTAGAAGGAATGTCGTTGAGGATGATGGGTATTCCCATAGAAAGCCGAATAGCTCTTTACGAGAGGTTTTAGGTGGAGCATTCCTACTTTTCCTTGTAATACTGCTTTTCACTAGTGCTGCTGGATCTTCCATTTCCACTTATATAACAAGCTACTTCACTTATGAGAGGGGTTTTGATCCTGCATTGGCAAGTATAGTTTTTGGTCTCAGCCCTCTCATGGGTTTAATTAGTAATCTTGCTGGTGGAATTGTATGTGATAAGCTTGGTGTTAGATACTCATATATGCTTGTATTGCTACTCCTCATATTCTCAGTTGCTGGAATCTCTTTATCCCCAATAAACTCTGTAATGGTCTTAATGTATTTGATTTATGGGTTTTCTAGTAGTATGAGTATGCCAATAACTAGTTCCATAGTTGCCAGACTGGTTAACCCTGAATATAGGGGGACTGCATACAGCTTAGAATTTATACCAATGAATTTAGTTGGAATATTTATGCCAGTACTATTATCCTTCTTCATATCCATGTATGGTCTTAGTATAATTTTCCTTGTTGCTTTCATACTTTATTGTATTGCATTGACTTTATTCTTGAAGTTTAATGGATACCTCAAAAAAGGTTTAAGTTGATATAGCTTTTTCATTCCATTTTTAATGCTTCACTTAGCACTTTTAGTATTCTCTCGCTTACCTCCCCAATTATCCTCTCTGCATATTCCGGTTTTGAAATGGTTGGGTCTCCTATTCCACCAGTATCTGTTATTTCATCAAAATATCTGAATTCAGTTATTGGCGCAGTAGTCTTCACTTTTGGTTTAACAATCTTCTCCTTCCTAACTAATTCTGGTCTATAGTACATTATCATGCTTGTTTCATGTTCACATGCATGTCCCCATCCAGGTTTAGCCCATTGCTCAATTAGATCTCTTGCATATTGTGTCCAATGTATGAGATATGTTTTCATTCCAGTCTTCATCCTAATTAACTGTATAGCGATATTTAGTGGTTGTATGTTTCCACCATGGAAGTTCATTATTAGAAATCTCTTAGCTCCATGTCTATGCATACTCACACCTATATCCGTTACAACTCTTATGTATGTATCCAACTCCAATGTAACTGTTCCTGGGAAATGCATGTGATGTTCTGAACATCCATATGGTAGTGTTGGTAGTTTAGCGAGTTTCAAATTATACTTATCCGCCCTCTTCAATACCTCCATAACGAGATTATCTGCTCTTATATTATCCACACTTAATGGCAAGTGTAAACCATGCTGTTCAAAGCTTCCTGTGGGGAGTATTATGTAATCAGCTTTTGCAATTATCTCCTTAGCTTCTTCCCATGTAACTTCCTCTAGTAACCAATACATTTCACATCAAAATCAATATGTGTGCTCTCACCTTAAAATCGTTTTCAATTCCTCAACTAACTCTTTAATTGCCAACTTTTCACTTCCGATGACTACTGTTTTGTTGACCATAACCTTATACCCTAAACCTTCAAGTTGCTTCCTAAATTCATCTGAATAGTTGATGTTTAGTTTTGATGTTGTGAAACATGCAATTGGAGCCCCAATTTTCCCAGCATACTTTTTTATGAAGGTTTTTATGGCTGGTGCAACCCTATTATACCATATGGGTGAACCTATCAATATCAGATTATACTTATTTGGGTTGAATTCTTCATATCCACATATTTCAACTTCATCTTTAAATATCACTTCATAAATTAGCCTCGGATTTAAATGTAACATTTTATTTGAATATTCCCGTTGACCCCTAATTTCAAAACAATCCACAATAACATTTAGCTCGGAAAGATCAGACTTTAACCTTTCAGCAACCCTCCTCGTATTTCCAGTCTTACTATAATACACTATTGCAACCTTCATCTCGCTTACATTTACCATTAAACTCAAAATTTAAATTTATCCACTCTTGTTACGCTACTCACTTATCGAGGGGATGGGAATTGCTAGCTTTAGAAGAGTAATATGCTGATACATCACATTTTAATTTGGTGAAAATGTTTTCACTTTTCATCTTCAGCGATATATATATATATTTTCTGAAAAAGTATATTGATAGGGTTATGCCTAGGAATCGAGTCATACTTGCAAGTATAATAGTAATGGCGTTGATTGCAATACCCATAACTCCTACAATCATTTTGAGAACTCCAATTGAAGACACATTACTCGCTAATCAATTGCTATTAGATTTAATTCAAGGTAAACTCACTGGTTTCATAAAATTAACTATAAAGCCAGTTATCGGTGAAACTTTAGTTAAAGATACTGTTTGGTTCATTGCCATACACAACTTTACTGGAAGCGAACATAAGTATAGTGGCTTATCTGATAGGATAGTATACGATAAGTTTGTTAAGCCTGGCACATATAACATTAAAGTTAATAGGATACCCATAAAGTCCACAGCTACAGGCAAAACAATATACAAGTACGTTGAACTCTACGTCCACGTGGCAACTGAACACTATTCTGGGGGCGTATACCTTGTAATCGAGCCAGACCAGCCAATAAAGAGCGTTGAAGTCATAGTCCCACTACATAGGAGGGAATCCGCATCTATTACATGCACCTCATGCGGTAAGGGCTCAATGACAACTCTGCAAAGCGGCTGCCCAACAGACGCATACGAAGTTAGTCAACAATTACAGTATGCTTACGTTAAATGT
>JANZKA010000063.1 GCA_025060975.1 Candidatus Culexarchaeum nevadense | reverse complement strand
TAGGGATAAAAGTTCACATTATACCTCAACATAAAACAATTTCTATTGATAATTGTTTATGTTTTCCAGAATTTTGTGGAGTGGGATGTGAATGTGGTTTATGTTGACTTGTCCACCAGGTTTGGAGGATATTGTGGAGCTTGAATTGAGGGAGAAGTTTGGCTCTACTGATGTTGTTTTGAAACCATTTAACATTCAGGGTAGGGTTTTGGTGGATATACGGAGTTCTAATGTTAATGAGCTTCTAAGTTTGAAGTCTATTCATCATATTAGGAGGTATATTTCTACGTTCAATGTTTCCAGTTCTAAAGATGGTTTAAAGGAGATTTATGATGGTGTTTACTCTCTGGATTTAAGTGAATTTCTACCTAAAACTGCTAGTTTTAGGGTTACTAGTGAGAGAATTGGGGTTCATGAGTATACTTCTATTGATGTTCAGAGGGTTGCTGGTCAAGCTATAGTGGATAAGTATGGGAATAAGGTTGATTTAGATAATTTCGATGTTGAAGTTATCGTTGACATTATTCATGATAAATGTGTTGTATGTATTTCTGTGAGTAGAGAGTCTCTCCACAAACGTCATTATAGGGTTTTCGATCATCCTGCAGCTTTAAGGCCTACTATTGCCTATGGTATGGTTAGACTTTCAAATCCATTGGATGGTAATGTCTTTGTTGATCCCATGGTTGGTGGTGGAACTATACTTATTGAGGCTGCACTATACATGGGTTCTAAGCTTAAACTTTATGGTTTTGATATTAATGAGCGTTTCCTTGATGGGGCTAGAGCTAATGCTGAAGCTGCTGGGGTTCTCAGTATTATAAATTTTTCCAAGGGGGATTGCACTAAGCTCTCCAATTATATCCGTGATGTTGATAGGATTGTAACTAATCCACCGTACGGTATTAGGATGGAGCCTAGAATTGGCATTAAGAAGTTGTATTTCATGTTTGCATCTGAAGCTTATAAGTGTATGAATAGTGGTGGTAGACTTGTAACTATAACTTTGAAGGAGGGGGTTATGCGTAAAGCTTTACTGAACTCTAATTTCAATATTGTTCATGAAAGGTATATTTTGCATGGAGATTTAAGAGCTAAAATTTTTGTGGCTGAAAAATGATCTGATTCAATTAATTTTGTAATTGTTCCGTCAAACTTTTATCTTATTGTGTTATAGTTTCAATCATGATTTGTCGTGAAAAGCTTTTGGATGAGGATTACGATGTGGAGTCTGTTCTCCGTTCAAAAATGGATCCTAAACATTTTGATAGGCTTATGAAGATTAGAGATCCTGAACTTCATAGGTGGATTGCTGATATAATAATTGTTTGCCAGCCTTCTTCAATTTACATAAATACTGGTTCTCAAGATGATTTTGAGTATATTAGACGTGTATCTCTTGAGCGTGGTGAAGAAATTCCAACTAGATATCCATTGCAAACTATACATTTTGATGGAATTAAAGATCTTGCTAGAGATAGGGAGAATACTAGGATTCTTGTGGAGGATGCTAGTGGCATTCCATTACTGAATACTAAGGGGAGAATTGATGGTTTAAGTGAAATTAAGAGTATTTTGAAGGGGATTATGATCGGTAAGGAGGCTTATGTGGGATTCTTCTGTTTAGGTCCAAAGAAATCTCCATTATCACTTTATGCTGTTCAAGTTACTGATTCAGCTTATGTCATGCATAGTGAGAATATATTGTATAGGGTTGGTTATGATGATTTTGTTGAGAAAGGTTCTGAAATAAGGTATATGCGTTTTCTGCATTCCGCTGGTGAGAGGAATGAGTATGGTTGGAGTAAGAATTTGGATAAGAGGAGGATTTACATAGATCTTGTTGATGATACTGTTTACAGCACTAATACTCAGTATGCGGGTAATACTGTGGGTCTTAAGAAGCTTGCTCTAAGATTGACTGTTTATAGGGGGTATTTGGAGGGTTGGCTTTCTGAACACATGTTCATTGCTGGTATTAAGGGTCCAGGGGATAGATTGACATATTTTACTGGAGCATTCCCTGCTGGTTGTGGTAAAACTTCCACTGCATTAATGTCTGATACCGTTGTGGGTGACGATTTAGCCATTATAAGGGAGGTTGATGGGGTTCCTAGAGCTATAAATCCTGAAGTTGGAATGTTTGGTATAATTGATGGTATTAACCCAAAAGATGATCCTGAAATATATGAGATACTTACATCCCCCTATTCTGAAGTTATATTTTCCAATATTCTGTTGATGGGTAGTGGTGAAGTTTGGTGGAATGGTAAGATTGGTGCGCCTATGGCTGGATTAAATTATGCTGGTATATGGTGGCCTGGTAAAGTTGATGAGCGTGGTAATCCAATTCCACCATCACATTCCAATGCTAGATTCACAACACACATAAAGTATCTTAAAAATCTTGATCCAAGGATAGAGGATCCTGATGGTGTTCCTGTGGGTGGAATGATTTTTGGTGGTAGAGATTCAGATACGTGGGTTCCAGTAGAGGAGGGGTTGAGCTGGGAGCATGGAATTGTAACGAAGGGTGCAGCTTTAGAATCTGAGAGGACAACTGCTGTTCTCGGTAGAGCTGGTGAAAGGGAGTTCAACCCCTATGCCATACTGGATTTCATTTCCATATCTGTGGGGAAGTTTACTGAATTGCACTTTAGATTTGGTGAGAAGCTTAAAGTTAAACCAAAAGTTTTTGGTGTGAACTACTTCCTCAAGGATGAGAGTGGAAGATATTTGGCTGAAAAGGTTGATAAGAAGGTTTGGTTAAAGTGGATGGAGCTTAGAGTTCATGATGATGTTGGCTTTATAGAAGTTCCTACTGGCAGGATACCCATATATGTTGATCTAGTTAAATTGTTCAATAAAGTGCTTGATAAAGATTATTCAGAGCAACTCTATGAGAAGGAGTTTACCATTAGAGTTCCACAGCATTTAGCGAAGATTGAGAGGATATGGAGGATATATGCAAACATACCTGATACACCAGAATTACTATTTAAGATTTTGAGAGAGGAGAGGGGTAGGTTGAAGAAGGCTGAAGATCGTTATGGAAGCTACATCTCACCAATGAAATTCGATAAAAGATGAACGTGAATTTAACAATTAATTAGCTATTCCATATTCAAACTTTATCGTTTGTTGAGGAAGATTTAATAAGTTTAAATCCTTACTACCTGACTTGTATGTTAGAGATTTCTGATTTGTGGGTTGAAGTTGCTGGTAAACTTGTTTTGAAAGGTGTTAATTTAAGGATTGAGTATGGTGAAGTTCACGTTCTACTTGGACCTAACGGTTCTGGTAAAACTACACTCATAAATGCCATAATTGGTGATCCAAGATTTAAGATTATTAGGGGTAGTATAAGGTTTAAGGGTGTTGATATTACTAATATGCCAATTCATGAGAGAGTTAGATTGGGAATTGGTATTGGATTTCAAATTCCTCCGAAGATTATGGGTGTTAAGCTTAGAGACTTATTGAGAGAGATATCATTGAGGTTTGGTGGGAAATCTAATTTTGAAGAGCTAGCTAAATCTCTAAATATGTATGAATTTTTGGATCGCGAAGTTAATGTGGGGTTTTCTGGTGGTGAGTTGAAGAGGTGTGAAGTTCTGCAAGTCTTGGTTCAATCTCCTGATTTAGCTATATTTGATGAGCCTGATTCTGGGGTTGATGTGGAGAACTTATCATTGTTGGCTAAGGTTATAAATGATTTTTGTGGTTTGAGTGATAAACCGATTATGAGGAGGAGATCTGCATTAATAATAACCCATTTAGGGTACATTTTAAATTACATTAAAGCTGATCGTGCACATGTTATGGTGGATGGAGTTATAGTTTGCTCTGGTAGACCTGATGAAATTGTGGAGAATGTTAAGAAACATGGTTTTGAGGGGTGTGTTAGATGTCTGAGGGAAAGGGTAAATGGATAGAGGAGGTTAGAGAGAGGGCGAAGAAGTCAATTGATAAGTCTCCAGTTCTTGGTTTAGATCTAGATATTTCAAAATTTAAATTTGCATCTAAATATTCTGGGTCTATCTCTAGGGATTTAGAGGAGAAGGCTTCTGAAGTTGGTGTAGATATTAGTGGTAGGGGGAGGGCTGGAAGCTATCTTCAAGTTGATTCTAGCATATTGATGGAATCCTCTTTTCATGAAGGCGTTGAGGTTTTACCCATCTTTAAAGCCTTAGAATTGTATGATTGGATTTCAGATTACTATTGGAAGGCTCTTGACGTCGATATAGATAAGTTTACTGCTATTACTGAGCTTAAGTGCAGTGGTGGTGTTTTCATTAGGGTAAAGAGTGGTGTTAAAGTTGAGCTTCCAGTTCAAGCATGTTTCTATCTTAAAAGCAGCGGGTTATCCCAGAATGTTCATAACATCGTTATTGTTGAGGAGGGGGCTGAACTTAACATATTAACTGGTTGTGCTTCTCCGAGGATTAGTGAAGCTCTACATATTGGTGTATCAGAATTTTATGTTAAGAGGGGTGGGAAGCTAACTTATACCATGATTCACTCTTGGAGTGAAAGTGTTGATGTCAGGCCTAGAACTGGCGTTTTATTGGAGGATGATGCATCATTCACAAGCGTTTATGTTAATGTTAATCCAGCTAGGACTATTCAAATGATGCCAATAGTACATCTTAATGGTGAAAGTTCCAGATCTAGTTTGGTATCCATAGTTGTTGCTTCGGATAGTAGTGTTATTGATGTTGGGGGTGAAGCTCATCTTAATGGTAGTGGTAGCAAAGCTGAAATTATTTCAAAAGTTATCGCGAAAGATGATGCTAATGTTGTTTCCAGAGGGGTTATTGTGGGTAAAGGTTGTAATTGTAGAGGTCACTTGGAGTGTAGGGGTATGTTACTATCTTCAAAGGCTGTTATAAGAGCTATACCACAATTGGATGCTAGGAATGCTAGTGCTATTTTATCTCATGAAGCTGCTATTGGAAGATTTTCTGAAGATGAAATATATTATCTTATGTCTAGAGGGTTTAGTGAAGAGGAGGCAGTATCCATCATTGTTAGAGGGTTCATGGACATCGGACCCGTGAATCTACCACCATTACTAAGTAGGTATGTGGGATGGATTCTAGATAACGTTTCTAAGAAGTTTTAAAATTTGAAAGCTAAAACTCCCATTAAATCCTTCCTAACTTCAACTTTAAACCCAACACTTCTAAGCCTATTTGAAACTCCCTTAACAAAGTTTACTCTACGTTTTACTCCGGGTTGACCTGTATAGTGGTATAGAATGCCTCCAAACTTTAAAACTCTGTAAAGTTCTTTATAGAATTCCATGCTATATAGTTCTCCAGCTAATTGGAATCTTGGTGGATCATGTATGATTCTGTCAAAGCTTCCCTCTTCCATTTCATGTATAATTTTTGTTGCATCTTCGACTATGATCTTAATTCTATTGTCTTCTAATCCTCTAGACCATGGGTTTATCTCAGCTATTTTCAGAACGTTTATGTCTTTTTCCACACTTACTACGCTACTTGCACCCATATTTATTGAGGCTATTGCTGTGTATCCGAGTCCTGTGCATATATCCAGTACCTTCAATCCCCTCTGAATTTTTGCAGCTTTAACTTTCATTAACGAATCTTCCCATGGAGTTACGCCAACTATTCTATGCATATGTATCCCATTTATCTCTAATGTTGGTGCAGCCTTTTCCGCTACATATCTAAGCTTATAGTATTTTCCATCAGCATAAAATGCCACTTTCACTATATCTTCATCTTCAAGGCAGTATATGTCGTTACTGTCAATCAGTTCTTTAAGTAAATCTATTTCAATTTTGAATCCATCGATGACTACTATTGAATCGTAATTCATTATTTTCACATCTTCTTCTGATATGCCTAAATCAAAACTGAGTTTCACATATCCTCTACTGGTATTCAATGCTTCAATTATCTTGGTTGCAGTGTAGCGTGATATCAGCTTTTTCTTATGGTAAACATACTTGTACTCCATAACTCCATGGTTAATTTGTGAGATTAAACTTTTAATGTTAACTAAACCTTTTTAAATTTCTAAATCTAATTCTCTTAGGATTCGCATGATAAGGGTTATTGATATAGCAGTGAAGGATGTCAAGGTTATAAGTGAAGATGAAACAGTCATTAAAGCTGCCGATATAATGTCGCAGCATAACATTGGATGTT
>JANZKA010000062.1 GCA_025060975.1 Candidatus Culexarchaeum nevadense | reverse complement strand
GCCTTTGAATACGGGAAATACCTAAAACCCACAGGGGTTAAATGTAAAATTTCAAGTTGGAGAAAACCTTCTGCAGATTCCCTCCCTATATATGCAAAGATCGCAGCTATGTACCTACTTTACCATTTAGCTGTAGTAGAAGCAAACAACTGTGGATTTGATGAAGCAATACTACTCGATAGTGAAGGCTACGTCGCTGAAGGGTCAGGGGAAAACATATTCATAGTTAAAGATGAAATGCTAATAACACCGCCAACATATGGCGCAATACTAGAGGGAATAACTAGAGACACGGTAATGAAAGTTGCCATAGAAGTTCTTGGAATGAAAGTTGTTGAAAGAAGGATTAAAAGAGAGGAGCTCTATACTGCTGATGAAGCATTCTTCACAGGAACAGCTGCAGAAATAACACCAATAATAGAAGTGGACAATAGAACCATTGGGAATGGCCAGATAGGTAAGATAACCTCACAACTCATGGAACTCTATCAAAAGATCGTTAAGGGTAAAATAGAAAAGTATAGGAAATGGGTTACGGAAGTCAAATAAGCCAAACTATTCCAAAACATTTTTATTTTAACAACCAAAAACCCGATGAAAATCAGTCTCATAACAAATGGTTGGAGAATAATTTTTAACATGAGAATAACCATGTATTTGTATTTTATGGTGGAATAAGTGAGTTACGAGAAGTATAGAGATTGGTTTGAAGAAGCTATTGACGATTTTGAAGCAGCCACTGAATTATTTAAGGTTGGGAAATGGAGTAAGGTTTGCTTCCTCTCCCATCAAGCAGTAGAGAAGATTTTAAAGTCCCTAATGATCAAAGAGCTCAACATATATAGACACACGCATAGCATTGCAGAACTTTTAAGGGAAATAACCAATAGAATTGAATTCCCCAAAGAATTAATGAAACAAGCAAGTAGACTAGATAGATATTATATACCAATAAGGTATCCTAATGCATGGCCAGCCCTCCCGCCACATAAACATTAATTCAAAGGAAGATGCCGAGGAAGCTTTAAGCACTGCAAAGAGCGTGATAGAATTTGTCAAGAAAAGATTTGAATGATATTCTGAGATGTGAAAGTGTGAAAGATCTCGCTGAAGACTTGAAAAATTGATCAATGAACTTGTAAGGGAATTCAAGCCATTGAAAATCATATTAACAGGATCCCTTGCTAAGGAAAGATTTGTGAGGGGGTTAAGCGACATAGACATACTAGTTATAGTAGATAAAATGACACTTAAAGATAAATTCCTACTCAAAACCATTAAAGATGTTAATGTAGAAATAACTATTGTCTCTAAAGATGAATTTGAAAATGCCATCACTATGGGGAGGGAATTCTACGTTGAAGCAGTAAAATGGGGTATAATTGTGTATCAATGATGTCCAAAGACAGTTAAATGGAAAGCTTCTTATTTTCAATAATTCAATAATAGTCATACGATATTCAATGATAACTAT
The DNA here is from genome assembly GCA_025060975.1 of Candidatus Culexarchaeum nevadense. Classification (GTDB taxonomy): domain Archaea; phylum Thermoproteota; class Methanomethylicia; order Culexarchaeales; family Culexarchaeaceae; genus Culexarchaeum; species Culexarchaeum nevadense. The sequence goes on along the minus strand of JANZKA010000062.1, from coordinate 4,952 downwards.
TAATGACATAGTTTCAGATATACCCATAACACTAATAATGCTGGTATGGGTTGTCTTTGTAATTATGTATTTGGCTAAGTGGACTTATAATTATGCTGTATCCCGCGGCAGAACACCACACTCAGCAACATACTTTGGACGTAAAGTTATACATTTCCTTGCAGGAGGACTTGTAGCAATACTACTACCATACTATTTCAGAGAACCCATACTTCCATTCATAATGGCTTTAGCACTAGCAGTATTTTGCTATATACCCCACAAGACGGGCAAGCTAATGTTCTGGTTTCAAGATCCTGACAACATATATGAAGTGGATTTTGCAATAGCTTGGGGATTAATAATATTCATCACATGGTTTATTGATAGAACATTCTGGCTAGGCGTAATACCAGTATTATTCATGGCTTGGGGTGATGGGATAACTGGAATAGTGAGAAATCTCAGGTATGGAAGGAGGGTTAAAGGTTGGGAGGGAAGCGTAGCAATGCTAATTGCAACCACCATAATAGGATTGAAATTTGGAATTGCAGGTTTAATTGCGGCAGTAGCATCCACAATGGTGGAGAGGTGGGAGAAGGTAGATGACAACATAACAGTACCAATAATATCGCTACTCATACTCATAATTGCAAAAACATTTACACCAAATCTAACAATTGGTTTATGGTAGGCAGAAGGCTAAAATAATAAAAACACAATTGTAATCTTAAACACTTACGTAAAGCCAAATGGAGGTATAAGTGTGCTTGGCATAGACCCATCAATTGTCATCAGTCTATCAATACAATTATTTGCCATAATGGATCCATTGGCAGCTGTACCAACATTACTAGATGCAATAACCAATGTACCAGAAGATGACGTGGAGAAACTAATAAATAAAGCTGCTCTAACAATATTCATTTTAATAAACGTATTCACAATAGCTGGATGGTACATACTATCACTATTTGGCATAAGTATGCCAGCATTTAAAGTAGCTGCAGGAATAATTCTGATGGCCATAGCTCTAGACACATTAATAACTGGACACAAGCCAGAGAAACTTGACATCGGAGCATACATAATAGTGCCAATAGCAACACCACTAATAGTTGGACCTGGAACCATGACTCTACTACTAACATCAGCAAAAATCTACGGAATAATAAACACTCTAATAGCATCATACATAGCCTTCACACTAACATATTTAACCATAAGGAATGCCAGAAGAATAGTTAAATTGACAGGGGAAACATTTATCCATGGGCTAGGTAGATTCATGTCAATAATAATAGCTTCCTTCGCCATCGAAATGATGATATCAGGAATAAATGAATACATGGGCAAACAATCTTAACCCATATATCACCATAAGCGCATGTCAAATATAAAATATCACGCTATAGAGAAGGAGGATAAATAAATGAATGATCCTCGAGCATGGAAATCGCCTAAATGGGTCTTGATGTTGGCTCTTTCGGTTTAATCCTCAAATCTTTTGGTATATTAACAGCTCTAACAATGTTTTGGGAGTTTATTATGTATATTGGTGTTCCATCAGGGTTATACTTCTTCAATCTCTTCACACCAATCAATACAAGCTTAACCTTCAATGTTGTGCCATCCTTAAGTTTATACACATTCCAATGCTCCTCAACCTCTTCAAAATCAACATCCTCCCCCTCCATAATATCCTCGGGAGTTATAGTTGGTATAGACATAGCCATAATTTTACACCTCTAAATAACTCTATGAAATAAACTAGTTTAAAAATTATTATAATACTAACTTCATGCCTTAGTATTTTACAATGAATTGATTCATGGGACACTTCGATAACATAAATTATTTATTTAGCTAAACTATTTGTTAATGTGATATACATTGTGGATTCCAAAATGGCTTGGCGAAGTCTATACTAAACTTTATTTAGAATTTGATTCAGAAGTTTTTACGTTCAATGATGCTGTGAAGATCATTGGTAAGAGTGTAGAGTGGGTTAATGTTGCTTTTAGCAAACTACATAAATATAGGTTGCTGTATATACATGAGAAATCTAAGATTAGGCTTTATAGGATTGTTAAACCTGAAACTTTTACATTAATATTGTCTGGGAAGATAAAGAATATAGATAGGATAAAGCAGGAGAGGTATATACAATTGATATGTGATGCATCTTTAAATTTAATGAGAAATTACAATTTAACGTCAATATGCTTATATGGTTCTGTTGCACGTGGAACAGCACGTCCAGATAGTGACATCGATTTACTGGTTATTTCAGATGATTTTAAAGGTACTTTAACCTCCAGGATTGAATGTATCCTAAATGATGTTGAAGACAAAATTTCAGATGAAATTGAACGCCTAAAGAGGTTTGGTGTGAATACTGAGCTAAACATATATCCATTAAGGAGAGAAGAGGTTTCACGACTTCCACCAATACTATTGGATTTAACTGAAGATGGAATAATAATCTATGATAATGAACTATTCTTGGAGAAGATTCTAACTAGATTAAAAGCTAAGTTAATCGAATTAAATGCAAAAAGGATATTCATAGATAGGGATACTTGGTATTGGGATCTGAAACCAGATTATAAGTTTGGGGAGGTAATTGAATTTTGAAGTTAATTAATATTGCCAAATCATATCTTAAACAAGCTGATGCACGTTTAAGAGATGCTGAAGAAGCTTTGGAGGAAGGGTTAAACCCCTATGCACTTAGATTATCACAAGAATGTGTGGAGTTATCTCTAAAAGCAGCTTTAAAAATAGTGGCCATAGAGTATCCAAAGAAACATGATGTTTCAGATGTTCTAATTCAAGTAAAGGAGAGATTTCCAGAATGGTTTCAGAGGGAAGTAGACTTCTTAGCAAACACATCTAGAACACTTGCAAAGAAGAGAAGTGTAAGTATGTATGGCGACGAAACATTTGCACTCTCACCAGAAGAAGTAATAAGTAGTGAAGAAGCCAGAATAGCTGTGGAGAATGCTAGGAAGACGTATAGTTTATGCAAAAAGTTACTTAATGAATTAAAATACATGTAAATATTCATTAAAACTTTAATTTGACAAGTCTATACCCACCTTCAACCTTAAATAAACCCCCAACGCTAATGAAATCTTAAATTACATGAAAATCCATCACTTCATAAAACATTTATATTAAAACAATACAAAGTCTCTGTAGTAAATTTAGGTGTAGACCATGTTTAAATTTAGTAGAGAGCAAAAGATTCTTGACATAGCTGGAGTGAAAATTGGAGGACAACCTGGTCAACTACCAACGGTGATGATTGGATCTATATTCTACCATAAACATAAAATTGTGATAGACGAGAAGACTGGCGAATTCAATGAGAAGAAAGCTGAAGAATTACTTATGAAAGAGAAGGAAATATCTGAGAAAACTGGAAATCCAAGGATAGTTGATGTATGTTGCAGTTGGCCCCAAGCATTTGGAAAGATGATAGATTTCATAGCTAGAAAGGTTGATGGACCATTCTGTATAGATGGAGCTACAGCAGAAGTCAGAATTGCAGGAGCAAAATATGTGGGGGAAGTTGGGTTATCAGATCGAGTAATATACAATTCAATTACACCACATACACGTGAAGATGAGATCACAGCAATTAGAGATGCAAAAATAAAATCCGCAATACTATTAACATTAAATACGAGAAATCCAACAATAACTGGAAGAATACAAGTAATGGATGAACTGTTAGCCATAGCACAAAAAGCAGGAATCGAAAATATATTAGTGGATGTATGCGTTATAGACATACCAGATCCAGGACCAATTAGTAAAACAATATACTTAGTGAAAGAGAAGTATGGTTTACCCACAGGAGCTGGAGTACATAATGCAGTTGTAATGTGGAAAAAGAAGCGTGCATTAACCCCTGAAAACTATATGCTTGCAGAAGGGGTAGCTAATGCAATACCCATAGCCCTTGGAGCTAACTTCATACTCTACGGACCCATAGAATATGCTCCAACAGCATACTTCTCCTGCGCACTAGCAGACGCATACGTAGCATATAATGCAAGACAAGAATATGGAATAAAACCACTAACAAACAACCACCCATTGTATAAAATATTTAGATGAAGGAACCCGGATATCATAGTAGAGACTAATGCAAGAATAGCACCAGCTCCATAACTAACAAACCCCACTTTTATTTTTATAAGTAATATACGAATTCCAATATAAAAAAAACCAAAAGCTTTAAATGCAAAAAGCCTCTACTTATTTGAGGGGGTTATGGATGTCTTTTGAAAAAGAAGAGTTATTAAATAAATTAAAGGAATCAGCAATAAATGGGGATTCAGATCAAGTTGTTAAATTATCCAAGAAAGTGATTGAAGTTGGGATAGATCCACTTGAAGCAGTTGAAAAAGCTTTAATAGCGGGTGTCCTTGAACTTGGAGAGAAATGGATAAATGGGGAAGCATTCATAGTAGATATGATAGCTGCAGCTGAAGCTATGAAAGCTGGATTATCAATTTTAAAGGAAGAGATCGTAAAGAGAGGGGGGAGCATCAAGTATCGTGGCAAAATAGTTATTGGAACAGTTGAGGGAGATATACATGATATTGGAAAAAGTATAGTTGCATCACTATTAGAAGCTGCTGGATACGAAGTCATAGATCTTGGAGTAGATGTACCTGCACAGAAATTCATAGAAGCCATAAAACAATATAACCCAGATATAATTGGTATGAGTGCACTCATGACTACAACCATGCTTAAACAAAGGGAAATTATAGAAGCTATTAAACAAGCAAATTTAAGGGATAAAGTGAAGATAATCGTTGGTGGAGCTCCAACAACTGAAGATTGGGCTAAAGAGATAGGTGCAGATGGATGGGCACCAGATGCTGCCAGTGCAGTTGAATTAGTAAAGAAATTGTTGAAGTAGGTGGAGGGGGGTTGGCTAAACCTAGAATAAA
>JANZKA010000061.1 GCA_025060975.1 Candidatus Culexarchaeum nevadense | reverse complement strand
AGAAGAAGTGATAAATGCCGTAATAAGATTCTTCACACCAAAAATAATGATTGGAAGAAACGTTCTCATAACAGCTGGACCAACAAGAGAATACCTAGACGACGTAAAATACTTAACAACGCCAAGCAGTGGGAAAATGGGTTTAGCATTAGCTGAAGAATGCATAGCCCATGGAGCTAACGTAACATTAATCCTAGGACCCACAAATATCGAACCACCCATAGATGCAAAAGTTATACGTGTAACCACATGTGAAGAAATGTTAAATGCCACCATAGAAGAATTGAAAGAAAGAGAGTACCATTACATATTCCTATCAGCAGCACCATTAGACTACAAATTCGCCGAAAAATATAGTGGGAAAATCCCAAGCGAAATAGGTGAAGTAAACGTGAAACTTATAGCAACACCAAAAATATCAAGTCAAGTTAGAAGATACGCTGAGAATAGCGTAATAGTGGGATTTAAAGCAGAATATGGAGTACCATTAGAAGAAATGATAGAAAGAGCATATAAGAGGCTAATGGAAAACAACTTAGACCTAATAGTAGCCAACGACGTTTCAAGGAAAGATATAGGTTTCGAATCAGATTACAATGAAGTATACATTATAGATGTAAAAAAGAATGTTACACACATACCGAAAATGAGGAAGAGAATGATTGCAAGAGAAATCATTAAAAGAGCAATGGAAATTGAAAAATCAAAGCATAATAGGAATATGAAGACAACCACAAAATAATTCAAAGCCAAACCCTATATCTAAATCCTAATAGCAGTTAATCTCATACTCGAATATATAAGACCTCATAACCCACAAACAACACATAAAACCATGTAAAATAATAATTAGGATATTGTGTCAGATACCCCTGGGATTCCTCATAAATCAGTGGACATAACTTTCATCATCCAAAAAGCTATATCGTAAACCAAGAGAAAAATTTTACGTAAAATTATCATCAAATTTAATTGTAACAAGACAGGGAGAATTAAATGTTTTCAAAGTATGCAGCTTTAGTTAAGAATCTACGCGGAGTAGTACTACTAGATCCAGAGGAAGAGGGAGCATTAGAATCGGTTAAATGGCTTTCAAAGAGGTTTAAGTATAGGAATCTCGGGTTAACACCATCATTATATGGAGAATATCACAATAAACTCAAAGAATTTATAGGTAAACCATTCAGAGAACTTACATACCCAATCAAGGCAATAGAAACCCTAGTAGAAAAACTCACAATTAAAAGTTTACGCAAAGAAATAGCTGAGCTACTAGCATTCTCATCCACATACATATCCCCAGCAATAATCATTGGCGAAAAATATAGATCTGAATTGGAAAGCAAAGCTGTGGAAACCGTTAAAATTTCAAGAGAACTTAACTTAGCAGAATGGAAACTCCACCTAAGAATAGCAGATTACTCTGTACTAGACTTCCATGAAAAATGCATTGAAGAAGCATTACAAGCCATCGAAAAACCACACATCACTAAAACCATTCTCAATGATAGAAGAGGGAGAATTATAAAAGATAAAAAGAGGTTTTGGAGAGTATTGTCAGATCAAGGTAAACCACTAATATACTACATAGATAACCTAGCAATAGCATACAATCTAGAAATAATTGAGGGAGGAGATCTCGAATGGGCAGCAGCCCTAAGCATAATAGTAGCAGTAAACATACCCACAAAGATGAGTTAATACTGGAATAGCCTAATCCTATTATTATGTAATGATAATTGAGCCTACAATTCCAACTCATTTAAGAATAGAACTAAAACTGACATTAAAATAAAAGATATGAATTTAATTGTATAGTTAATGAAAGTAACATTCAGCAAAAACATACAATCAATTGGGAAACCGCTACATCACCTATACTAGAACATACATCAGCAATTGCCATTACTTTCCATTAAAGTTTCCATCAATACTCTACATCTTTCATTTCTCTGAGAATCTCCCCTAAACGTTTCAGTACTGGTAGAGATCTCGCTGCCTTCATCATACTTTTATACCATATTTTTGCTCGGAGAGGATCTAATTCACCTTTTGCGACTCCAGCATGTATATTGTATGTTGCACTTATAGTAAAGTCGGCATCTTCATCGGGTCTTGCTTCTCTAACCTCGGTTACCTTCCCATTTTCTAATCTAATCAAAAAGGCTTTGCTTACCCCTTCAGCTGTCTTCACATCTTCAAAAACAATAACCACGGTAGCATCAATACGGGATTTAGAAATCGTTTCATCTTTATTCATGATTTCAGCAAGTTTTTCGTAATACTCTAATGTTCCAAATCTCACCAAACTTCTCGCCAAAACCAATTGACTACTTTCAATTTAAATCCCTTTCCCTCAATTATTTTATTCAAAATTAGAAGCTGGAATTAGAGCGTCAACTCGCTTTAAAGGTTATATTTGGTTGATGTGAGAATTTATGTTCAAGTTTTATATTCTACAGATGGTAAATGAAATTATCTTGTTATAGAGAGTTCAGTTGTTAAATTATCATTAAATCATAACTATTATCGTAGAGGAAACAGATTTATGGATACAATTGATTAGGAGATCATAGTTTTGGAAATCCTTAAATAAATTGTAATCATTATTTGTTTGGAATCTAGTTATGAATTTGAAAAATCATTATTGGATTATACCATTACTAATAATGGCAGTACTATGCTTAATCCCCAATGTTTATGCTGATAGAGGGATTATACCAGTTAAACCTCACATACCAATATATGAGCCAGGCCAGAAGGCTATTATAGCTTGGAATGGAATTGAGGAGATAATGATATTATCTACAGATGTCACAGCCACAGAGGATACCATGATCTTAGAGATCCTCCCACTACCATCAAAACCGAAAGTTGAAGTTGCAAGTTTTGAATCATTCAGGGTTTTGGAGAAGATCATTACCGAAAAGTTTATGATTAAGGCTAGAACTTATGGTGCAGAATTAGAGTTTAAGGGTCTAGAAGTTATCTTCCATGAGAAAATTGGATTCCACGATATAACAGTGATTAAAGCATTTAACGCTGATGAATTAGCATATTGGATTAAGCAATTCGCATTAAAAAATAATATCACCATGGAAATACAGCTCTCCAAACTCATGGATGTTGTTAGAGAATATATTGATGGAGGCTTCAATTATTATGCTGTGGATTTAATAAGTTTGAAGGCTGGTGAGAGGAGCATCGAACCAATAATGTATAGATTTAATTCAAGCTTCATATACTATCCACTCAAAATATCAAGCATAATCCCGGGGAAAACTAAGATAACACTATTCATAATAACCATGGATGGAGTTAGGAGGAATCACCCAAACCTCAAGGAACTACAATACAAACTCTTCAATGTGGCATATCCAGTTGAAGTTGAAATCACAATAGAAGAGTTATTTAAAGTGGATTCAAGGATAGCTGAACTATTCAAATCCAAAACCCTACTAACAATCCTAACATACGAAGGAGACATGAGCACACTAAAGAGGGATTTAATAACAACCATAGAGGCAAAGGTGAACGTTGACTTAATAATGATAACCCTAATTGGAACAACAATAATAACACTAGCATTAACAATAACCATAACAAAAATCAAAAAATATAACAAACCTTCATAAATGATGAAGCTACACCATGCAAAATAACCCAGACCCGCACTAACTTACCTTTTTCAATATTATAAAAACCTCTCCAATAGATGCGAGAAGGTATTTGATAATTCCACTTTAGTGATCCGATAATTATTGGTGTAAATGTGCCGAAAGTGTAGCCTACATAGTGGCTAAAAATGTTGATCACACTACCTCCAATCAATATTTCTGGAGGTATCAATACGGGTAGAGAGAATAGATACTTTATTACAAGTAAAATCAATAGCAACCTATATGCTGAGACAAGACAGCCACCCTTAAATAAACTTTTGATTCTATTTAATGTCAACATATACATCATTTGCTTAATTCCCAATCGGTTAACATAAATGGAATAGACGAATAGAAACAACAGTATTGTAAATGCAGATATCATTATAAATTGATAAGTTGAAGGTATCTTCAAATTAAGAAGAACAATCATATTGTTTAGAGAAAATACTAATAAAATAAAGGATGAATTAAAAGAGAATTTCAAAACATTTCTCAAATAACTAAAAACGGCGTAAATTGAGTAACCTTCAAAACCGGAGGTTATTACAGAGAACCCTAAAAAATATACTCCCGGAACCCTAAATGCTGGTAAAAAAATTATGAGTAAAGAAGAGAGTATTGGGAGCAATAATAGAAGAAGTGATGAAACCCTATAAAAGAGCCTCCTATCAGTTTCAAAATTAAATAAGAAGAAGATGACAAATAAGTAACTCAAAAGATTATTCAAGAAATGATTGAAATTCAAATGCACATAACTCGAGAAAAACAAACCCGCAAATGTAGGATTCAATGGCCATAAAATAAGATAATCCTTCAAATCATCAGGCAAAACATGAAAAGCGGTTAGTATAACTGGTATCAGGAAATAGAAGAATAAATAATCATACCAATTCCACAACAAGAGAACAAGATTAAACCTAACCAATTTCCCTCTCAAACAATTAAATATAACCAATTATGCATCCCCAATAATCTTAAGACCTTCGCAATCTATACCTATCGCAACAAACTTCAAATGAATAATAGAAAACATTCATCATAACATGCCTATTCAAAAACCTCTGTAATATTTTTCGAGCTTCTTTACCTCTTGTAAGTATCTGTTTTCCTGCTTCCTCATCCATGCACTTAACCATTTTGTAAAACATGGTTTACTGCAGAAGTATACAGGTTTATTCATGCAGCAAGTTTTGTAGGTGATGGGGTTTGAAGTAATAAGTTTACCGCAAGTTTCACATCGATAAACTCTATGACTTTCATTTTGTTTAATTTCAAAGGGCATTGATCATCCCTCATCTATACATTTAAGTTTAATTACAATTTATATTTGATCTTAAATCCTCAATTATTGCTTCAGCAACTCTTTTACCTGATAGTAGCATGCCTCCAAATATTGGGCCCATTCTTGGTAGATTATGAGGTTGCGCTACAGCCATACCTGTAACGTAAAGACCTGGGGCAATTCTCCCAGATTTTTCAACTATTTCCTTCTCTGACAATTCAACATACACAGACTTTTCCCCTGGAATCATTAGATTTAATTCAGGAATCTTCCTTGAAACTATTGAGAGTATTTCAGCATCATGACCTGTTGCATCAACAACAGCTTTAGAATAGATTAGTAGAGGATCCACGTGAAGCTGAGACATGATAACAGCACTCCATTGAATAGCAACACCAGTTATCCTTAATGGGTTCTCCCTATAAATCACATCATCTACAGTAACCCCATGAATTATCTTTGCCCCAGCATCGATAGCACCAGCAGCTAATTTTGCCATAAATTCAGCAGCATCAACCACGCAAAGATGTTCATCACCATTCTCATACCTAATTTTAAAATCCCTTAAAATATTTAGAGCCTCACTTTCAACAACCAACTTATGTAGTAACATACCGCCACCACCAATCCCTCCACCAAAACTTAACCTCCGCTCAAAAACAACCACTTTAAAACCCTTTTCAGCTATGTATTTAGCTGCTGTTAACCCTGAGGGGCCAGCGCCAACAATAACTACATCAGCTGGATTCAATGACAACCAATCTTCCATTGCATGTTTAATTATCAGCTTCGTTACCCTAACCTCCAAATCTCCCGACATGTAACATCACCTACTCTTTCATAGAACATACTTATATACATGACTGCTCATCTTAAGAAGTAAGACTTTCCCTTACAAAACAATCTTGAAATACTATTATAACAAATACTATTATAACCATAACTATATAAAAATTATGAAAATTTAGTATTGTACTCTTAAGTTCTGGGAACTCTACTCAAGTCCTTTGGCAAGTGGTTTAATCTTACGGACATAAAGCGCTCTGCCAATACCTATTACAGTTATGATTACAACAACTGCTATCAATGTAGGAAATGGTAATCCAAAAAGTGTGGAGGTAATTTCCTGAACAATCAACTTCCCTGACTCTACAAGCGGGTTTATCGAATTTCCACTGTCATCATCCATACTTATTATGGACAGTTCTATGGAACTCTCACCCTGTTTAGTGTTCCAAAATACTATGAGGGAGACATGAAAACATTAAAAAGGGATTTAATAACAACCATAGAAGCAAAAGTGGATATAAATTCATTGATAATGACACTAGCACTCACAATAACAACAATAAAAATCAAAAAGCTTTAAACACTAAATATAGTGCGAGACATTCCATTAACAAACAATCTAAAAACCGTCAAGTTACGTCCCTACAGAGTTTCAAAAATCACGACCAATTATGCTTCAAATCATCCTTGTTAAAA
>JANZKA010000060.1 GCA_025060975.1 Candidatus Culexarchaeum nevadense | reverse complement strand
CCCATATAGACCGTCGATAAAGAAATTGTGGCAAAACATTTGCCATCACGTACTTAGTTGAAGTTATGCAAAATCTCCGTAATGACAATAGAGTAATATCAGCATAACTTTATATGCAGTTCCCCCTGCAAGAATAATGGGGTGTTTATGCATCAATGGTAGTCCATGTGGTAGTAGACATATCTAAGTGTTCTGGATGTAGATACTGTGAAATGTGGTGTTCCTATGTACATCATAAAGTTTTCTCAACCTCCCTATCGAGAATTCGAGTCATTAAAGATGACATTATAGGAATGGATTTCCCCATAGTATGTCAACATTGTGAACAAGTGGCTTGTGTGTCAGTATGCCCCACAGGAGCTCTCTACATAGATGATAAGGGTATAGTGAAATTGGAGAGGGAGAGATGTACTAAGTGTGGTGCATGTTTAAATGTCTGCCCTTACCATGCAGTATTTAAAAATCCCATAGATGGAACACCATTAATATGTGATTTATGTAATGGAAATGCTGTTTGTATTACTAAGTGTCCCACCAATGCACTCTCCCTCTACCCATTAACAGAAGTATCAATAACTGGATTGGAAAAATTGGGTGAACATTACAAATTGGCATTCTCAGAATATAAGAAGCTTCTTGAAAGGTGGGGTATCCATGCTAAATTCAAATAGAATGTATGGTTATACGGGAAGGTTTCTCAGAATCAATTTATCCACCATGGAATTCAAGATCTTAGAACTTGAAGATAAAATGGTAAGAGCATATCTTGGTGGTCGAGGATTAAACATTGCAAGACTATATTACGAAGTACCCAAAGGGGTAGATCCACTATCACCTGACAATAAGCTAATTTTCGGCGTGGGACCTATTGTAGGTACTGGATTCCCACTAGGTGCTAGACTTAACGTTACAGCTAAATCCCCACAAACCGGAATCCTTGGAGATTCAAATGTTGGGGGGCACTTCGCCCCTGAATTGAAGTATGCAGGTTTCGATCAAATAATCATTGAAGGACGTAGCAATAAGCCAGTATACCTATACATACAGGACGGTGTAGCTGAAATAAGAGATGCTAGTGGATTATGGGGTATGACAATTACAAAAGCATATGAAGCTATTAGAAGAGAGATAGGGGACCCTAGAATACAGATAGCTCTAATTGGACCAGCCGCTGAAAATCTAGTAAAGTTTTCCGGAATATTCTTTAATAAATCAAGACCTGCCGCTAGAACAGGGTTAGGTGCTGTAATGGCATCAAAGAATCTAAAGGCAATAGCAGTGAGAGGGGATGGATACGTGGAAATTGCAAAACCGGAGCTCTTCGAAAAAATAGTGGAGGAAGTGGAAATTGAAGTTTATACACATGAACAGTATTGGCCTAGAAGGATTATGGGTACAACAAGAATACTCATGGCTGCAAATAGGATCGGAATACTCCCCGGAAAACATTTCACCGAACCCGAAACCCCATATGCCTTTGAAATTAGCGGTGAAAAACTAGCATTAAAATACAATGTGAAGAATAGAGCATGCTTCTCTTGCATAGTTCCATGTAGCCGCATATTCATCGTAAAGAAGATTAGCGAAGCCTTCATCGGTGAAGGACCAGAATATGAAGCTCTAGCTGGAATGACTGTGCGAATAGGGAACAGAAATCTAGAAAAAGCTTTGAAAGCCATAGAAGCAATCAATAACCTTGGAATGGATGTAATATCAGTAAGTGAAGTTATATCGTGGGCTATGGAACTATATTCAAAAGGTCTTCTAAACAAAGAGGAAACTGGAGGGCTAAAGCTTGAATGGGGAAACATGGAAGCTGTTATGAAACTTTTAGAAGATATAGCTTATAGGAGGGGGTTTGGTGATATACTAGCAGATGGCGTAATAGTAGCAGCAGAAAAGCTAGGTAAAGGGTTTGAAATAGCATTCCATGTAAAGAAACTTGAAATGATTCAAGCAGACCCGAGAGGGCTGAAAGGCTATGGCCTTGGATTTGCAGTATCAAGTAGAGGTGCTGATCACTTGAGATCTGAACCCTTCATAGAACTCAGCGATAACCCAGAATTGGGATTAAAAATGTTTGGGGAACCTGAAGCTACCTTAAGACTTGGTGTTAAAGGTAAAGGTAAACTTGTAGCATATTACGAGAATATATGCGCCCTCGTCGATTCACTTGGAGTTTGCAAAAACCTCGCTGAAAACATGAATATACTAGATTACGGGAAGATGGCTAAACTCATAGAAGCCGTAACTGGAATGAACATAACCCCCATTGAAGTTGAAGTTATTGGAGAGAGGATAATAAACCTAGAAAGAATCTACAATGTGAGGGAGGGTGTGAAGAGGGAACATGACACTCTACCAGAAAGATTCTTAAAGGAACCCCTTAAAAGAGGGGCTTCAGCAGGTCATGTAATCGAATTAGAAAAGATGCTCATGGAATACTACGATACCCGCGGCTGGGACAAGAATACCGGTATACCCACAGCTGAAAAACTTAAAGCACTCAACTTAATTGATGTATTAGAAGATCTACAACGAAGAGGGCTACTAACAAGTTAATGGGTAAAGTGGGTAGATGACTCTGAATAGGGGATTAAATTCACAGCCAAATTAAAAGCATGTAGAAATGTGAAGCGTAATCCCCAATTTATTTACAAATCCCACAAGCCTTTAAGATATGGATTCTCCTTTAATTCACGTTTCATAGTTGTAATTTCACCATGCCCTGGAAGCACTATGTAATCTCCATCCAATTCAATAAGCTTCCTAAGTGATTTCCACATATCATCTTCAGAACTCTCATCAAAATCCACCCTCCCTATAGAATTCTTGAATAATGTGTCTCCAGTTAACAGTATATTTCCAATAGCTATACATATACTACCCATGGTGTGTCCAGGTGTATGGATAATATTCATATCAACATCCCATGGAAGCTTAATTGCACATTCACTAGATATTGGCTTGATATTCTCAGGAGGGATAAAAACTTCACAATACATACTCTCAGCCAAATCACTATATCTACGTGTTAAATTGACGTCCAATTCATGGATCATGAGAGGAACATTAAAATTCTTAGATAATTTATTGGCATAGAATATGTGATCAAAATGACCATGAGTTGCAATAATATATAAGATTCTGTTAACACCAATACGTTTAATTGCATCATCAATCCTATCGAAGTATGCCCCTGGATCTACTATGATTCCAATTTCACCCTCATATATTAGGTAAGTGTTGGTTTGGAGGGGGCCTCCAACTATCTTGATATAATTCATTTCCAATTCAAATTTAATTGAATTACCAGTAATTTTAAATGTTACTTGAATTGGAAAACCTTTCTTATGGAATTTACATTTAATGGAATACTCATTGGATTCCCAGATATTCTACTACCACCTTCAGGATCTTTAAGTCCACTACCAGTTATTAGACATACCACTTCATCCTTCCCATCAATTACCCCAGACTCCAAAAGTTTGGGGAGTACAGCTATAGATGCCACTGCAGATGGCTCTGCAAATATACCTTCAAATCTTGCAAGCATCTTCATAGCTTCCAAAATCTCATAATCAGATACATATTCAGCATAACCATTAGATTCCTTCAATGCTCTTATGGCTAGAGGTGCATCATAACTCCACATGGCAATTAAACCTTCAGCTATAGATTCACCACAACCCTCCAATGGCGAAATCACTCCACTCTTAAAACAATGGACTATGGGAGCTCCTGAGATAGGTCCAACAGCAACCATTCTTGGAAGTTTATCTATGAAACCTAGATTATATAGTTCTTTAAACCCCTTCCACATCCCATATAGATGAGTCCCATTACCCACATTATCTATAATCCAATCGGGAACTCTCCAACCCAACTGCTCACAAATCTCGTATGCTATTGTCTTATCACCCTCCACCCTAAACCTATTATACCCAGGAGTAACATCAAGAACATTTAAACCTTTAATTGCCTCTAAATGAACTTCAAAAATCTCCTCATAAATCCCATCAACAAGAAATGTTTTAGCCCCATAAACTAAGCATTGCAATATTTTACCCCTAGAAGCTTTTGCAGGCATAAACACATAGCATTCTAATCCAGCCCTAGCAGCATAAGCAGCTATAGAAGAAGCAGCATTACCAGAAGAAACACAAGATACACTTTTCAAACCAAAATTCAAAGCCATATTAACCGCCAATAAACTTTCACGATCCTTAAAAGAACCCGTAGGATTCTGCGCTTCATTCTTCAACAATAAATGTTTAATTTTCAAATACTCAGCAAGTCTACTACTCCCTATAAGTGGAGTACCACCCTCACATAAAGTTATAAGCTCCACATCACCACCAAAACCGAGAAACTCCCTATACCTTAAAGCATTAAATACCCTTCTAGAAAACAATTCTCTACTCACAACACCCCCAATAGCCACATAGTCATATACAACCTCAGTTATACCTTTAAATACAGTTACTCCACAAACCTTCTCAACATCACACTTTGGACATACAAAGAATTTTGGATTTAGAGGGAAGAATTCACCACAATTCACACATCTTAAACCCTTAATAAACATGACCCACACCAATAAACCGAAGAATAATAGCTGAAAACTCTATAAGAACATTTCCAATCTAAGAATTATGAACTCACAAAAAGAAATCCATCCAACACCCATGAGAAGAATATTAATTTAAATAGTAGGGGGTGATAGTCATTGTACTTCTCACTAGAAGTAAAAAAGAGGAGAGAAGACTTCTACAACATGGAAGAAGAACTTGAAACTCTTAAGAAGGAAATCCTTGACCCTAAAACGAGAATGATAGTGATAAAGGGGGTTAGAAGAACTGTGAAATCATCCCTCATGAGAGTAGCATTAAACGAAATGAAAACTCCACATATATTCATAGATTTAAGGTTAAGTGGCCCTCTAACTCCAGAAGCCATATATGAATACTTCTCAATGGAGCTCAGTAAATTCCTTGAAGATGGATTATTGAGGAGAATGCTATCGAGGGTAAAGGGGGGTGGAGATTTCAGGTTTAAAATTAGAATTCACAGAGAAGAGAATGGATGTTTTGGGAGAGTTTTAAGTGAAATTGGAAAGTGGAGTGAAGGGAGACAAATGATAGTGGCATTAGATGAAGCTCAGGAGTTGAGGGTTTTAAGAGGGTTCGATAAAATACTTGCCCACATCTATGATTACGTGGGAGGGATAAAGATTATGCTAGCTGGATCTGAAATAGGCTTAACTAGATAAACTACTCGGCATCTCAAATCCAAAAGCGCCACTCTTTGGAAGACCATTCTCAGAGATAACCTTAAAGAAGCTGAGTAGGGATAAAGCTATGGAATTCTTGAAAATAGGGTTTGAACAAGTAAATGTCAAAGTTTCTGAAGATGAAATTCAAGAAGCAATTTCAAAATTAAATGGGATAATAGGGTGGCTTACATTCTACGGATACCTAAGATCTAAGGGAGACCCATATGCATTGGAGAAAGCTGTGGAGAATGGCTCAAAAATGGTGGCTGAAGAATTCAACCAATTCCTAAGTGGTAGACAAATAGCTAGGAGAAGGTATATTGAGGTTATGAAAACATTGATGAAACCATCAACTTGGAGTGAAGTGAAGAGAAGTTTAAGAGGCATTGCAAATGTAAGTGATAAACAGGTATCAAACTATTTAAGGGAACTCACCTACTATGGATTTGTTGAGAAGAAGGATGATCTATACTCCATATCAGACCCACTACTCATCGAAGCTATTAGGAGAGGACACATACGATAAACAATCAATAAAAGATCATGAATACTCATATGGATTCTGTGATAACCTCTATCCTACTTAAATCTGCAATTCCCAAACCAGCTTCTTGAGCTAATTTTATATGTGGAATTTTAAGTGGATCGTATCCCAAGAATTTTGCTGCCACAGCATCTGCTGCAACTAGATCGTTGGAAAATATCATTAAACCAAGCTCCTTCGGTTTAGCATGAAGCTCACCACCAACACCTGCAATTCTACCATCAATCACAGCTAAACTAGGCTTCAAATACAGATTTACATCAACAATACTCTCATTAAGCTTCCTATGAAAACGCCCCTTCTTCGCAACTCTACCCCTCTCACCCAAAGTTGCACCAAGCATATTCTTCAAAGACAATGTAACCTTAGTTATCGAATGCTCCTTTAAAATTGGAATTGAAACAATATATGCATCTTTAAGAGTTAATGGAAATTCAAATTCTTTGAGGAATAAAGCTTTAGAATCCCTTAAAACCTCAAATTCATCATTATTTAAATCCACAAGTTTAACTCCATAAACCTCTTTAAGCTTAATGTAGCCAAGCCTCCTATATGCATGGAAAGTTTCACACCAACCCGACCCTTCAGCCACAATAACCTCATACCCTCCATCCAAATACCATTTAACCAAAGCCTCAACAGTATCAATTGGTGTAGTTGTAGGTGGAGGTTCATCCAGTATGAGGTTAGGCTTCAAAATAATTTTACGAAAATTAGGTTTAGGGAAATACTTCAACCCCACCTTAACCATGGGGGAAGGATCCATCCCCCTAACAACCACAACTCTAGACATACTGAACAATAGTAAGGGTTTAACAATGTTTAAACTTAACTTTGAATCTACATACAAATTCAAATCAAAATGAATAAAACGCAACAATTTTATAACTATGCATAATTATAAAGAATTTATGGG
>JANZKA010000059.1 GCA_025060975.1 Candidatus Culexarchaeum nevadense | reverse complement strand
AATTGAGGAAGCTAGAAAAATATTACCAATGGTAAATGTTGATAGAGAAATAGAGGAAAAAGCTGTGGAATTGTGCGCAAAAATGCATGTTGATGGACATAGACCAGATATAACTATCATAAAAGTTTCAAAAGCATTAGCCGCTTTAGATGGTAGAATCGAAGTAACAATGGAGGATATGTTCAAAGCAGCTGAAATGGTTTTACCACATAGAATAAAGAGCGGTGAATACACACCAATAACAAGCGAGGAATTAAAACAAACATTAGCAAGAGCAGTAATGACAACCCAGGGATTGAAAGATGAAACTGAAGAAGAAGAAATAAAGCAAGTGAAAGTGGAAATAGGCGAAGGTATCGCTTTACCACAAATAACAAAACCTCCAGCAATGAAAAGTAAAACATTAAACATACCAACACCAATAGCACTTCTAATAATGGGTATAATGTACTATCTAGTATTCTACTTTGCCTTTGCAGCAATAACTCTAATGTTTGCTGGAGTAAGAGGTGGAGGATGGGAAGAAATAAGCGAATTCATGAGCACAGAATTATTCAAACTAGCTGCAATGGCCTTCGCAATATACACAGCAATACAAGCAATACTTAGCATGTTATTGAGAAGGAGAAGGAGGGTGGTGTATACTAAAGCTATTAGAGTCCAAGAGGAGGAAGCCAGAAGGATTATTACACATAGAATCACAGTTAAGGAGCAAATAGTTGAATCTCCACCACCAATACAAAAATTTGGTTCAAGGGCATATCAATACGTAGCATTATTTGGAGCAAAAATAAAAGCAAGCTACAGAGCCGCAATAGATAGGGGTAGGAAGATATTTCGAGACATTTATGAGATAATGACTGCACCACCACCACTATTCAGAATAACACTATCATCAGAATACATGAGAGGTAGGAAGAAGGGGAGAGCTGAAGTTGCAAGGGGGATTTGGATTAGAAGAGGGAAGTACGTTAAACATGCATTACCAAAGGAAAAACCATACGATATAGCCATAGCACCAACAATAAGGGTAGCAGCACCAAAACAAAAAAGTAGAAATAGAGGAAATCTTGCGATAAAAATAGACTACGATGACATTAGAGTTAAAGTTAAGGAGACTAGAATGCCATTAATAACAATGATAGTACTAGACATAAGTGAATCAATGATATCCTCAATAGAAAGCGTAAAAACTGCTATAAGAGGGTTACAGAGGGGAGGTCATGCTAAGAGAGATAAAGTTGGATTGATAGTATTTAAGGGGAGAAATGCAGAAGTACTCCAGTACCCAACAACAAATATAAATGCAATAATAGAAAAACTGATAAATGTTGGTGTAAGCGACTTCACACCACTAGCCGCAGGGTTAAAGAAGGCTAGAGAAATCTTGCTTATGGAGAAATCTAAAATGAAAGAATCAATACCAGTAATGGTGATAATATCCGATGGGATAGCAAACGTCGCTCTAGAAAACCCATTATCCATGGAAAATAGAGCCAAATTCCTAAATCCCGCACAAGCAGACGCATTGGATATAGCGAAGAAAATAGCTAAAGATGGAATAAAGACTATAGTGATAAATACGGATCATAGGTCAGACGAAATATATAAGAGGGTATACTATAGGAAAGACATGCAAGTAGTATTCTACACACCAACAGCATTAATGATGGAGATAGCGAAGATTACTGGAGGAAAGTATTACGGTTTAAGGGCAGATAAACCAGTAGCAGAAATAGTAATAGAAGATGTTGTAAGCCAGATGCTCACAATACCTGAAAGAGCCATGGAGCCAATAGGTATTGTACTTGAATGAAAATGGATCTGTTACGATGATGAAATCATAAACCAAAAAGGAAAGTTAAAACAATATTTGTAACCCAACCAGCCAAAATTGAAATTACTATTGTAGATAAGGAAATTAATATAGCTCTCTTCCACCCCTCCTCCCTTACACATGCAGCTATAGTGGCAATACATGGAATGAAAAACATAACAACAATTGTGAATACGAGCATCTGCTTCACATTTAAAACTAAATTAAGATCACTAGATCCAAGAACCTTTTGAAGTAGTATTAGTGCAAGCTCCTTCCTAAGCACTCCAAATATCAATGGGAAAGCCGTAACAGCTGGCAATCCAAGCAATCCAGATATCAATGGTGAAGCATAGTACGATAGCAATGGAAACATATTCAATTGATAAATTGTTTCAAGGATAACACTACCAGCAACTATCAATGGTGAAGCATCATAAATGAAGTCTTTAACCCTATGCCACGTCTTTAGGAGAACTGCTCTTAAAACTGGTTTGCGATAATCAGGCATCTCCATAATTAAACCTACAGGACATCCTGGTAGAAGCTTATTTAAAGCATATCCAAACAAAACTATTACAATTATATTGATCAAAAACAGCATCAATGCATATATGAAACCAATATATTCACCAACAATTCCAAGTATAACCACGATTCTAGCACTACATGGAATCAAAACCACTAGAAAGCTGAGTAGAAGCTTTTCACGATCTCTCTCCATAACTCTACAACCCAAACATGCTGGAACATTACATCCATAACCAAGCATTAATGGCAGGAAGGCTTTACCATGCAAACCAATCCTATGCATAAAGGCATCCATAAGATATGCTACTCTAGGCATATATCCAGTATCTTCAAGTACTGAAAGAATGAAGTAGAAGGGGAGGATGTATGGTAGAGAGATTGTGAGCGTCGCTATTAATCCACCGAAGAAACCATTAATCACAATCTCAGAGAGTGTTTCAGGGAGTATGCCTGAAATAATTTCAGAAATCCAGGGCATTAAATTCTCATCGAAAATGTAGCTTAAAACTTCTTCAAACAACCCACCACCAGTAAAGATTGCATAGAAGATTGTTAGGAAGACGAGTATAAGTATTGGATAGCCTAGTATTGGATGTGTAGTCCAATAATTCAATTTATCAGAGAATGTCCGTGATATTGGCTCTCTCTCAATGAATTGAACTTTTGGCAGTATATCCCTACCTATAATGCCATAACGCTCAGAGGATATTATTGAAGATATATTTTCACCATGAATCCTCTCCAACTCATCCACAAACTCTTGAACCAATAGTGTTATAATTTTGCCATTCTCCGAGTTTTCAACTATCTTCAAAACGTTTTCATCACCCTCAAGTAGCTTTATAGCAAGCCATCTCGGAGGGTATTTAGAGCATAATTGAGGGAGATACCTCTTAATATACTCGGATAATGTGGAAATCTTCTCTTCAACTTCCTTACCATACTTGAATTGTGTAGGTGAAAGTTTCACTCGCCCCTCAACAACATCAATGATTGTTTTGACGAGAACATCTATGCCGCGGCCAGTAACCGCGACCATAGGTACAACTGGAACTCCAAGAATTCTACTTAACTCATCAACATCTATCCTTATACCCTTACTTTGAGCTACATCCATTAAATTTAATGCCACAATTACTGGAGCTTCAAGTTCAAACAATTGTACTGTCAAATATAGATTCCTCTCTAGAACAGAGGCATCTACAACATTAACAATGACATCGGATTCTCTGGAAAGTATATATTCTCTAGCAATAACTTCCTCCTCAGAATATGATGATAGAGAGTACGTTCCTGGAAGATCAATAACGTTTATCTCATAATTACCGTAAATTAATTTACCCTCAGCTTTTTCCACAGTTTTCCCAGGCCAATTTCCAACTATTTGACTTCCACCAACAAGATTATTGAATATAACACTTTTACCAACATTTGGTTGTCCAGCTAAAGCAATGTTAATTCTCTTCTTAACCATAATTAATTTCACCTTAACCTCTTAACATAGATTCTGGAAGCTACACCCCTACCAAGAGCTATTTCATATCCCCTAACCTTCACCACTATAGGTCCACCTAAAGAAGCTATGGATACTACTTCTAACTCGATTCCAGGTGTTAAACCTAAGTCAGATAGTCTTCTTAACATTCCATGTCCTCCAACAGCATATATGAATATGCCCCTCTCCCCCCTGCGGAGATTAGTGAGGGGTTCAGCTTCATCAATGTTCCCATCAAACTTTGACAGGAAGCTTCTCAATGATTTTAAATCTTCATCACTTAAATTGTGATCATACTTTAAATGTTCACTCATACTATCAGAGTATAAGCTACTAACCCCATGCCTGCCATGAATCAACTTATCATGTATAAATGCCTGTCTATATCTTAAAATGAACTCTCTTCCAGAATCTGTCAAATTTAAACTGTCACTAGACACTAAACCTTTTTCACGAGCTAATTTCAAAACATCCTCCAAAAAGCTTGTGGGAACCCCTAATCTCTTCGAAACTTCATCTAAAGTTACCATGCCACCAGAAATGGATATTGAGTATATAGTTTCTAGAATTTTCGGCATTAACATTTCTATCAATGAGGAATCATAACCCAATTTTGATCAACCCTCCTCCAATGGGCACTTCTCATTATACAAGCAGACATTATTACATGGGAGAGGAGTACCATGCGGACAACGTGAAGGTATTTTTAAAGCCTTACATATCCTGATAATACTGTTATTATTGATGTAATGCTCCAAAGAACATATTTCAGATGCAACACTTTCATCAATATTAAAGTTTAGGAGGTACCCATACAGACACTCTAAAATCTCCCTCTTGAGAATATATTTAAAAGCAATACTTTCACCATATTTGGTCAATACTACACCCCTATACGGAACATAATTACATAAACCCATATCACTAAGTCTCTTAATAACCTCAGAAACAGTGGAATTTGAAACCTTCAAGTAATTGGCTATGCTGGAATTTTCAACCAAACCATCACTACTCGACTTAACCAGATTGTATATGGCAACTAAATAATCTTCAATCCTCCTATGCTTTAAACTATCAGACATGACCAACCTATCTATACATAATCAGGGGGGAGTAATATAAATTTCGGTCGTACGAAAATCAGTAAAAAAATTTAATATTATTTTTAAAATGTTGAAAATTAAGTCAATATTATCATTCCATAATACAGCTTCCCATCTTTCATACCAAAGTATATCCTCTTCAACCAACCATCGGATTCATTTGGAAAGTCTGATCTATAATGGGCCCCTCTACTTTCCTCACGTATGAGACTTGAAATTGCAACTACATAGGATACTAGGAGCATATTTCTGAGTTCAAAAAGCTTTAAAGCATCAAATCTGGATTTCACAGTGGCATCATCAACTTTAACATTTAATTCATCAATAATTTTGAGGAGATCTCTTAAACGGTTACCATTACGAATAACTCCACAATACTTCCACATGCTATGTCTCAATTCAAATCT
This sequence comes from Candidatus Culexarchaeum nevadense, assembly GCA_025060975.1. Classification (GTDB taxonomy): domain Archaea; phylum Thermoproteota; class Methanomethylicia; order Culexarchaeales; family Culexarchaeaceae; genus Culexarchaeum; species Culexarchaeum nevadense. The sequence continues at coordinate 1,421 of JANZKA010000059.1, read as the reverse complement.
TAAATTATCGATATCATGGGATCCTGACTGGGATTTATCAAGAATCTTTTGAAAACTATGTATAGTTTCACTACAATCTACCTTTAGAATTTTAGATGTTAACGCATATTTTGAGGCAGAAGCTCCAGCTCTCGCACCAAAAACTATGGTTTCTGTGAGTGCATTACCGCCAAGCCTATTGGCACCATGAACCCCACCACAAACCTCACCACAAGCGTAAAGCCCAGGTACACCAGCGCTACAATTCTCATCAATGAGAATTCCACCCATTGTGAAATGAGCTGTTGGGGCTATTCTAAACCTGCTACCACTTAAACCTAAAACTCTTATTAGGTGTAGTGAGGAATCTGGCATAACAATTGATGGATCCTTATCTTCAATATCCATGATCAGAGAATCATCAAATCCAAGGCCATCATCTATTTCCTTAAACAAAGCCCTTGAAAATAGGTCTCTATCCTCAACGATTATTTTTCCAAGAGGCTTACTGAATTTATATTTAAGAAGCACATCTTCACCAGCTCTATTAATTATCTTGGCATCATATGCTGGGAAAAGCCAGGGTGGCTTCCCCTCTTCAGCTAAACCAAGCGGGAAGAATTGTGTGAATTCCATATCTACGAGTTTAGCTCCAGCTTTCAGAGCCATTGCACAACCATCACCAGAAACTCTAACTGGATTATCGCTTCTCAAGAATATCTGACTATATCCACCAGTTGAAAGCACAATGGATTTTGAATAGATTGGTATTATTTTGCCAGAGGGTATTTGAAAAACTATTAAACCATGAACTCCTGAATCATCCACTATTAGATCTAAAGCCATGGAATTTTCAAGAAATATTACACCAATCTCTTTAGCGTAATTAATTAAAGGCTTTATCAATCCAAGTCCAGCAGTTAAAGGTCCATCCCCGACATATGCACCTCTACTCCCAATATTTAAGTTAACCCCAAAATCCCTTAATTCAAGCAGCCTACTGGGAGCCTCCTCTACCAAAACTCTAACGAGACTACGATCATTTATCATTCTACCTCCATAGAGAGTATCATTGAAATGATCCTCCTTGGTATAAGATCCAAAAGCTGCTCTAAACCCTCCACCAACATATAAGGTACATGAGGAAGCACCTATTGGGGCTTTAGACATTAAAATTACATTTAAACCCATCCTCCTAGCCTCTATTGAAGCTCTAAGTCCAGCTGCACCGCCACCAACAATTAAAACATCGGTTTCTGGAATACGTGTTCACCAAATACTATGATGACTGATAGATATATTTATAGTTGACAATAGCATGTAGAGAGATTTCACAGCCTATACAGGTCTACTCTCCTATCATTGAAAACATGATTGTATGGTGTTATCCACTTATCCCTAGCCATGAATGGATCCACATCAACTACTTCAACAACCTCATC
>JANZKA010000058.1 GCA_025060975.1 Candidatus Culexarchaeum nevadense | reverse complement strand
TGCAGGGGTTTTGGAGGCTGATGAAGGTTGCACTCCAACTTCCAACTTAAAGGTTAGCTATAAGCCTCAATACATATCGTTTAAGGAAGATTTAACTGTTAAAGAGGTTTTAGCTGAAGCTGCTGATGATAAATTTAATTCCTCATGGTTTAAGAGTGAAATTCTATTACCATTAGACCTCAGGGATCTACTTGATTCATATTTATCGGAGCTTAGTGGTGGTGAACTTCAGAGGGTTGCTATAGCTAAATGTTTATCCATGGATGCAAACATATACTTGCTGGATGAGCCAAGTGCATACTTAGATGTTGAGCAGAGGATTTCTGTAGCTAGAGTTATTAAGAGAATTGTGGAGGCAAAGTCTTCAGCGGCATTTGTTGTAGAGCATGATTTGATAATTCAAAGTATAATTGCCAATAGCTTAATGGTATTTTCAGGAACTCCTGGTAAGATTGGTGTAGCCCATACACCTACAGGTTTGAGGAGTGGGATGAATAGATTTTTGAGGGATGTTGATGTGACTTTTAGGAGGGATCCTCAGACTGGTAGACCTAGAGTTAATAAACCAGATTCATGGCTTGATAGGCATCAGAAGAGTATAGGTGAATACTATTATTATGAAGCCAAGGAATGAGCTGGATACCTTTAAATATCTACTGAAACACAGTATTTTCGGTGGTAAATATTGAAGGTTACCGTAAGTTTAATTAAAGCTGATGTTGGAAGTTTAGCCGGACATCATATAGTCCATCCAAAGCAAATTGAGGCAGCTAGAGAGAATTTAAAGTTGGCAGTTGAAACTGGGCTTATAACGGACTTCTATGTCTTCAATTGTGGTGATGATCTAGAGCTTTTAATAACACACAATAAGGGTGAGGATAACCCTGAAATTCATGGCTTAGCCTGGAACACCTTCAAGATCGTTACTGATAATGTTTCAAAGCCTATGAAGCTTTATGCTGCTGGTCAAGATTTATTGAGCGATGCATTTTCAGGTAACATTAGGGGTTTAGGGCCTGGAGTTGCTGAAATGGAATTTGAGGAGAGACCAAGTGAACCCATAATAGTTTTTGCAGCTGATAAGACTGAACCTGGAGCTTTTAACCTCCCCCTATTCAGGGTCTTTGCAGATCCATTTAATACTGCTGGGCTCATAATAGATCCAAGACTTCATAAGGGGTTCAGCTTCACGGTACTGGATGTTTTGGAGGGGTTGAAGGTTACATTAAATTGCCCTGAGGAAATGTACGACCTTTTAGCTTTACTTGGAACTACTGGTAGATATGTTATATATAAGATTTATAGTAGGGAGGGGTTGATTGCAGCTTCATGTTCCACAACTAGGTTATCACTAATTGCTGGTAGATATGTTGGTAAAGATGATCCAGTGTGTATTGTGAGGACGCAGAGTGGTCTCCCAGCTGTGGGTGAAGTTTTGGAAGCATTTGCTTTCCCACATCTAGTTGCAGGTTGGATGAGGGGGAGTCATTATGGCCCATTAATGCCAGTTTCATTGAAAGAAGCGAAGTGTACGAGGTTTGATGGTCCCCCAAGGGTTGTGGCTTTAGGTTTCCAGTTAAATAATGGTAAACTCATAGGTCCAGCTGACTTGTTTGATGATCCAGCTTTTGATTACACTAGGATGAAGGTTATGGAAATTGCTGATTACATGCGTAGACATGGTCCATTCATGCCTGCTAGGCTAGGTCCAGATGAAATGGAGTATACTACACTACCACAGGTTTTGGAGAAGCTTAAGGATAGATTTGAGAAGGTGAAGTAGGGCTGATGAGGATTCTAAAACCCCCAATAATAACTTTAAACTTCAAATGTTTTTTAGAAGCTACGGGTGATGGTGCAATAAGACTCTCCAAGATTGCAGAGAAGGTTTCTAGTGAAACTGGGGTTAGCATAGTGGTATGTCCACAATATACAGATATATATAGGGTTTCAAGTTTAGTTGATATTCCAGTTTTCTCACAGCATGTAGATCCCATAACTCCGGGTTCTTGGACTGGTCACGTTCTTCCGGAAGCAGTTAAAGCTGCAGGGGCTTCTGGCACATTACTGAATCACTCGGAATTTAGACTTAAATTGTCAGATATAGAGTTTGCATTGTCTAGAGTTAATGAGGTTGGATTAATAGCTCTTGTGTGTGCTAACAATGTTAAAGTTGCTTCATCTTTAGCTTACCTTAAACCTTGGGGTGTAGCTGTAGAACCACCTGAGCTGATTGGTACTGGTATGGCTGTGAGCAAAGTTAAACCTGAAGTTGTTTCCAACGCTGTCAGCGAGGTTAAGAAGGTTTCTAGAGATGTACTCGTATTTTGCGGTGCAGGGATATCTACAGCTGAAGATGCATACATAGCCTTTAAATTGGGAGTTGAGGGTATACTTCTTGCTTCAGCTTACGTTAAAGCTAAAGATCCCGAATTATTTCTAAAATCCCTTTGTGAAGCTTCCCTAAAGGGACTATAACGCTAAGTTTTTATAAACCTAGAACTCTTCTACATATAATGGATAATTATGATGGGGAGAGTTATACTGCTCTTCGGAATAATGACTGGACTTTTAATGCTTGTGGGATACGCGATAGGCTCATTGTTCGGAAATCCATTAACGGCTGTTGAATTATCCCTAGCTATGGCTTTACTCATGAATTTAATCACATACTTGTATTCAGACAAGATTGTTTTAAGCATGTCTGGAGCTAGGATAGTTAGTGAAGCAGAATATCCACGTCTACACAGAATAGTTGAACGTGTAGCAAATGCAGCAAACATACCAAAACCAAAAGTTGCAGTAATAGATAGCAATGCTCCAAATGCCTTTGCAACTGGTAGAGGTCCTGGGAGAAGTGTTGTAGCTGTAACTAGGGGGTTAATGTCAATCCTAAATGAGGATGAACTTGAAGCAGTGATAGGGCATGAAGTAACACACATTAAGAATAGAGATATACTTATCTCAACAATAGCTGCAACTCTTGCAGGTGCAATAAGCTACTTAGCATTCCTTGGCAGATGGGGGCTTTTATGGGGAACTGGTGACCGTAGGAGAGATGAAGGGTCAATTGTTGCTGCATTGCTGACGGCAATATTAGCACCAATAGCTGCAACACTAGTGCAGTTGGCAATATCCCGTGAAAGAGAATATGAAGCCGATGAAGGTGGAGCAAAGATCACAGGCAAACCAATGGATTTAGCCAATGCCCTAATAAAGATTAGTGGAGCCAAAAGATTTGGATTAACATTAAACGTGAATCCATCAACATCCCACATGTGGATAGTAAACCCCTTAGGAGGGTCAACCTTAGAAGAACTATTTTCAACACATCCACCAGTGGAGAAGAGAGTTGAAAGATTAAAGAAGATAGCCAGAGAAATGGGAATATACTACATGTAACATCATCAAAAATCAATAATTAGGACATTTCCAAAGAAATAAGTGTACATCGCATACTGGGACACTTTTAAATTGTTAGGGTACTCAATATTTTATTGGGCCCGTAGCTCAGTTTGGATGGAGCGTCGGCCTGCGGAGCCGAAGGTCCTGGGTTCAAATCCCAGCGGGCCCGCTACCAATTAACTACAGATACTTGATTCATTCTAGAAACCATGATCATGTTTTGGGAAATGTGTGGCCGTTGAAATGGCAAGGTATTGAAAAGTTTAGCGAGATCTTTATCATTTTGATAGGCCTTTTTAAATGTACTATTATGACAATAGTTATATATGCCCCCCTGATAATTATATTAGGTCTTTGATTCGTGGGAATTATGTGTGGGCATCATCATCATGTAATGGATTTTAAGAGGAGGTTTACGTTATCTGCCTTCCTAACAATCCCCCTCCTATTCCTTTCAGAGTCCATTTACGGCTTCTTTGGTATGGAACTCTCCATACCGTATGGTGCTTTCTTCTCACTGCTACTTTCCACGGTAATATTCTTTTATGGTGGGCTTCCATTCCTATCTGGATTAGTTTACGAGGTTAGGGCTCGTCGCCCTGGTATGATGACTCTTGTGGGATTTGCCATCACCATAGCCTTTGCATATTCTGCTGTTACCGTTTTTAGTGGTGAAGGGTTCTTCCTTGAGCTTGCCACATTGATTGATGTTATGCTTCTAGGACATTGGATTGAGGCTAGGAGTGTTATGGGTGCTTCCATAGCTTTGGAAGGGCTTGCGAAGCTTATGCCTAAACATGCTCATTTGATTGTGAATGGTGATGTTAGGGATGTTTCAGTTTCAGATTTGAGGGTTGGAGATATTGTGCTGGTTAAGCCTGGTGAGAAGATTCCATGTGATGGTGTTGTGGTTGAGGGGGAGACTCATGTTGATGAAGCTCTCTTGACAGGGGAATCTAAACCAGTCTATAAGGGTGTCGGCGATAGGGTTATTGGTGGCTCAATTAATGGTGATGGGATTTTAAAGGTTAGGGTGGATAGGTCTGGGGATGAGACATACCTAGCGCAGGTTATAAGGCTGGTTAAGCAAGCTCAAATGAGTAAAACAAGAATTCAAGATATCGCTGATAAAGCAGCTGCACTACTATTCTACATATCCCTAGCTGCTGGGGTAATAACATTCTTATACTGGTATCCAGTAAGTGGTGTTTACGCAGCCATCTCAAGAACAGTAACTGTTTTGGTGATAGCTTGCCCGCATGCATTGGGCTTAGCAATCCCCCTTGTTGTAGCTCTCACAACATCCATAACTGCGAAGATGGGCATCTTGATTAGGGATAGAATGGCTCTTGAACTTGTAAGGGACATTGATACTGTGGTTTTCGATAAGACTGGAACGTTAACTCTTGGGGTATTGAAGGTGACAAAAGTAATTCCATATATTGATTTAGATGAACTTGTAAGTTTAACTGCAAGTTTAGAATTGAATTCTGAGCATACAATTGCAAGGGCTATTGTCGAGTATGCTAAATCCATTGGTATAGGTTTAAGGAAAGTTGAGGAGTTTAAATCTATGCCTGGAAGGGGGGTTTACGGTAGAATTGATGGTAAGAAGGTTTACGTTGGAGGATGGAATCTACTTAAAGAACTCAAAATCCCCATTAAAGATGATGTGGTTAGGGAACTTGGTGGGAGGGGTGAAACTTTAGTTTTTACTGTGGTTGATGGAACTTTAGCTGGTGTATTCGCATTATCAGATGTCATAAGACCTGAATCTTATGAAGCTGTTAAAGCACTTAAAGATATGGGTATAAACGTTTACATGATAACAGGTGATTCCGAGGATGTGGCTAGATGGGTTGCTGAAGAGATTAACATAGATAGATATTTTGCAAATGTACTTCCACATGAAAAAGCTGAGAAAATTAAGGACTTAATGCGTATGGGGTATAGGGTCGCAATGGTTGGGGATGGAGTTAATGATGCCCCTGCATTGGTTTCAGCCCATGTTGGAATAGCCATTGGAGCTGGAACTGATGTTGCAATTGAGAATGCCAGTATAATATTAGTGGGGAATGATCCGAGGGGGGTGGTCAAAGTACTTGAAATAGCTAGGAAATCATATTCAAAGATGATTCAAAACCTATGGTGGGCTGCGGGATACAATGCCATCGCAATTCCTATGGCTGCTGGAGTTACATCAAACCTAGGCTTAATAATTCCACCAGCCATTGGAGCAATAATAATGTCAATAAGCGATGTGATAGTTGCATTAAACAGCAGTACTTTAAAAAGATATGAACCGAAAATTCCGGAGTACATGGAGAAGTACATCCTTATAGACCCAGTATGTGGAATGGAAGTTGATCCAAATCAAGCTTACGGGAAGATCGAATACAAAGGTATAACAATATACTTCTGCTCAAAGGAATGTCAAGAAAAGTTTAAGAGAAACCCAGAAAGATATTTCTCAAAACTATTAAAGGGTGGAGGTTAGCTCACTATAGCATTAAAGAATTAGATATCGGCTAAGCTTCAAGAAATCATATATCCATTTATGATTTTGGTTTTTCAAGGGACAATTCACATCTAAAGAGTATATAATAAATAAAAAATATGTTTTGTAAGGATTGTTGAGATACTCTTATTATTCTACTGGATTTAAAATGTAATATCCATCATAACTCATTCTTTCAAGATTCTCCGCAAGATTCCCTATGCCTATACTATACCATCCCTCATATGGTGGGTAGATATATACTTCTGCAGATCCATCATAACATCTGTAACAGTAGAAGTGTCCATAAGCCCAATACACTATCCCGACGTCTATTGGCTGATAGGTTGGCTCCCATCTACACGATATGTTTATGCGTTGAGTCGTGTATAGATAGTGATATCCATGAAAGTTTAAGTATCCTGGCTCTACGGTTCCATATATTGGATAGGTTCCTGTCTCTTGTACTGGTTTAACTTCTATCACCTTTAAATTCATACCTTTAATAGCGATATAACCTAATTCTTTAACCATTTTTAGCGGCTGATTTATTGGAGGCTTCTTCATAACCATACATTCCAATATCTTCCTAGGTATAGACATGTACAATATATCCCCAGCATTCATTTCTGGCATGCCATGTATCTTCATAACTTTTATGATGAGATAATCACCCCTTAAACCCACCACTGTGAATTCAAATCCAGTGTAACCTTCAGGCCATTTGCCCCCCTCACCAATATTTAACGCTTTAATGATATTCCTTAAATTGTCATCTTCATTTATTGTACTCTCTTTTGTTGGTAGGCTCCTCCATATAAATATTTGGTATACATCTGTGTAACTCATAGTGGCTGTCCGGGCTGTCATCACCAGATTCATGTTTAGCAATTCATATGTCAGTATCGCGATTACAAGCATTGAAATCATT
>JANZKA010000057.1 GCA_025060975.1 Candidatus Culexarchaeum nevadense | reverse complement strand
TTTTGTAAGAAATATGATTTATGGGAAACATGAGAAAATAAAAAAGTATAAATACTCCAGTTAAAGAGTATCTATGGGAGCGCCCAAAAACTTCTAATTTTGAGGTGTAAATATGAGTTTACAAATTAGATCAGGTTACTTGGGTTCTGCCATAATGTTCGTAGTATCGTTAGCAATAATATTCCTATCAGTATATCTGACAAAAAAGGGGACCATTAAACCAAAGATCAGAAGACTAGCAGGAGTAGATGCACTAGATGAAGCTATTGGAAGAGCTACAGAAATGGGTAGACCAGTACACTTCACAGTTGGACTTGGAGGAGTGGGAGACGTACAAGTTATAGCTGGACTAAGCATACTCCAATACGTGGCTAGGAAATGTGCAGAATATGGAACCAGACTACTATTCACATTCGCAGAACCCTCCGTGGAACCAGTTGCCAGAGATATAATAAGAACAGCCTACACACAAGCAGGGAAACCGGAAGAATATAAACCTGAATGCGTGATATGGCCAAGCAACAGGCAATTCGCATATGCCACAGGAGTCATGGGATTAATAATGAGAGAAAAGGTTGCAGCAAATCTACTACTAGGATACTTTGCAGCAGAATCACTAATACTTGCAGAAGCAGGATACAGAGTTGGAGCAATACAGATAGCTGGAACAACAAACAGCTACCAAATACCATTCTTCATAGCAGCATGCGACTATACACTAATAAGCGAAGAACTAATAACTGCAGGTGCATATGTATCAAAAAACCCAGAGCAAATTGGAACAATATTCGGTCAAGACATCATAAGAGTAATAGGGTTAATACTAACCATCATTGGATTAATCCTATGGCTAGCTGGAGACAAAACATTCTACACATGGCTCGCAACATAAGGGGTGAAATAAGATGTCCATTGTCATAAGAAGATATATACCATGGCTCATGATCATAGTACTAACATTCTTCATGGCAATAGATACACTAGTCTTAGAACCAACAATAAACGCATATGCAGAAGCTGTGAGAGCTGCACAAGTAATAATAGGCACATTTGCAGTCCTAATATCAGTAACTCTACTCACAAGAATCCATGCAAGAAGAATCATTAGAGATCCGAAAAGAATTGAAAGCTGGATTCTGCTAATATGCCTATGGATACCATTGATATGGGGCTTAACCATGTACGCATTCTACGGTAAAAGACCAGCCGTTGAATACGCCCTACAGAACATAGTGTTCACCGGCATAGTAAGCCCAGGAGACTCAACAATATACGCAATACTAGCATTCTTCATAGCCTCAGCAGCCTACAGAGCATTCAGAGCAAGAAGTCTTGAAGCAGCAATACTATTAATAGCGGGAATGATATGCATGCTTGGAAACGCACCAATAGGAGAATTAATATGGCCCGGATTCGTACCACTAAAAAACTGGGTAAACCAAGTCTGGGTTAAAGCAGAAGCAAGGGTTATAATAATATCTGGATTACTGGCAACACTAGCACTATACGTGAGAATACTTTTAGGATATGAGAGGGGGTGGATGGGACGTGCAGACTAAACCAGGAACAATATGGGAGAAACTGGAAAATATCGATGTAAGATGGATATACCTAGTAGTATGGATAGTGATTAGCCTACCACTACTAAGACCCATAGGAATCCCCCTAGGAAGTTATAGTGCAGAAACCCTTGGACTATACAATTACATAGACAAACTTCCACCCGGAAGCGTAGTGGTAATCATAAATGATCAAAGTCCAGCAGCAGCCGCCGAATGCCAACCAACACTACTAGCCCTCTTCTACCACTGTGTAAGTAAAGGATTAAAGGTAATGTTCGTAGATGTCAGAGTAGAAGCAGTACCATACACAGAAGCAGCATTCAAAACCATACTAGGAGCATCAAAAGAGCACCCAGACTACGGTAAGAAGTATGTAAACCTAGGATACCTACCAGGATATGAAGTTGGATTAGCAGCTCTAGCAGCCAATGTATTCTACCCAGAAAAAGATGCATATGGAAACAGGTTGAGAGACATGCCATTCTTCCAAGACTTACCCACAAAAACAGCAAAGGACTGGGCTATAGCAATATACTTTGGAAATAGCAGCGTAGACTGGGTTGTAAGACAATTAACAGACGTTTATGGAACAAAGGTTGGCGGCGGCGTGGGAGCAGTATTAGCATCTAGAATGTACCCATACTGGCCAGCCAAAATAGTTGGATGGGCAACTGGAGCTAAAGGAGCAGCAGAATATGAAATATTAGTGAAAAGACCAGGTGAAGGGGCAGCAGCAATGGATGCACAATCCCTAGCACACCTAGCAATAGTAATATTCGTAGTATTTGGAAATTTGGGATACTTCTTATCCAAGAGGAGGGGGAAGTAAATGTCAGTAGAAATAAGTACACTTGTAACAGTATTAGCTGCTGGAATAACATTAATGCTCCTCAGCTACCTATATAGGGAGAACTTATTCTTCAGAATAGCTGAGCACGCATATATAGGTGCTGCAGCAGCCTACACAACACTAATAAATATAGATTCAATGTGGATCAACTACCTATATCCACGTGTAGCAAGAGGGGAATGGTGGTTCTGGTTAACAGTACCCATAGGACTACTATACCTATTCTTCTTCACAAGGAAATACTTTTACTTCTACAGGTATCCAACAGCCATAGTATTAGGCGTTTCGATAGGAACTATAGTGGCAAGATACATAAAAACTCAATTCCTAGAGCAAATCAGATATACAATATCAGAATCCACAACCACAGTGGTAATACTACCAAAACCTATTGATGGAATACTACTAGCTATAGGAGTTGTGACAGCACTATTCTACTTCTACTTCACCATAGAATTTAAAGGACCATTAAACACCATAGCAAAAATAGGCAGATATACACTTGTAGCAGGATTTGGAGGTAGCTTTGCACTAACAATAATGAGCAGAGTTACACTATTCATCGGGAGACTCAGATTCCTATACTTCACACATCCAGCACCATATGTATGCGTGCTAGCAGGAATAGTGCTAATTATAGGAATAATAATGGACTATATGAAGAAGGGTAAAACCGGACAAACCTAAAATATAATTTTTTTATTTTTTACTTGATAATTTACTTAAACTTCAATTCTTATTCTACCTGTGAAAACCTTCTCAGCTGGACCAATCATTTGAAGTCTATCTCCAACAATGATCTTAAGTAGTCCACCACGAACATGAATATCAACAATTTCACTCTTAACCAGTCCAAGTTTATGGGCAATGGCAGCTGAAGCCGTGGAGCCGGTTCCACAAGCATAAGTTTCATCCCAAACACCACTCTCATAAGTTCTAACTTTAAGAGAATGATCATCTAAGACTTCAACTAGATTTACACATATACCTTCAGGGAAGATACGCTTATTCTTTGATATAGCTTCAGCATATAAGCTTATGTCAGCTCCATCCACATCCTCCAAGAAGACTACAACATGAGGGACACCTGTATCAACAATGGAAACTTCAATATCGCCGATCAATGGGAAACTGATTCGTCTAGCTATAAGTTCATCTTCATCATTGAAATCAAGCTTAACATACCTCTTTAAATCCCTAAACTTATATTTCAAAACACCCATATCAGCCTTAAACCATCCATCACCGACCTTCTCCACAAACTTCAATCCAGCTCTAGTCTCAATAAGCAATTTATCTAAACCAAACTTCTCAGATAAATATGCAGCTACACAACGTAAACCATTACCACACATTTCAGCTTCAGTTCCATCAGGCTCCAAAACCCTCATAAACCCATGAGCACCACAAGTTGATGGAACAATGAATAAAACATCATCAGCACCCACAGAAAACCTCCTACGACAAACCTTCATGGAAAAAACACTCTTAAAAGCTTCAGGGACAACCTCCCCATCCAACTCATCCACAATTATGAAATCATTACCACAACCATGATACTTAACAAAATCAACATCCAAAATCATAAAGATCAATAGAATAATGGAATCTAGGGGATATAAATACACAGCGGAACAATAAAGCATATAAATAAACAATATATCAAATAATGATTAATATAACAGTGAAACTGAAGATCACGATCTATCGCTCACGGTGAAGATAATGACACAAATAACGATACCAGCAATACAACCAATACAAACCATAACCCTCATAACAATAATGTACGCCTTAACATGGGCAATAATAATAATTCATGCAATATACTATTGGACTGGAATAAAAGGGAAATATAGGGAAGCAAAAATAGTCGAAAAGAAACTCAACGAATACCCAAAAACAACAATAATAATACCAGTAAGAAATGAAGAAGCAGAAACAATAATTGAATTACTAGAAGCACTATCAAAACAAACATACCCAAAAGATAAAATGGAAATAATCATTGTAAGCGATGACACAGAACAAAAATTCAAAGAGATAAAAGAGAGAATCATGAAAACAGAATACATGAGAAACATGAAAATAAACATGTATAGGAGGAATGAACCTAAAGGATTCAAAGCTGGAGCACTAAACTATGCAATACAAAAATCCAGTGGAAAATATATTGCAGTATTCGATGTAGACACAATACCAAAAGAAACATTCCTAGAAGAAACAATAACACACATGGAAACTGAAGGGCTGGATGCACTAGCAACAAAATGGTCAACAAAGAATATCGATGCATCACCAATAGCAGAAGCACAAGCAGTATCCATGGAATTCCTAACATCAATAATATTGAAGGGAAAGAAGATACTTGGAAAACCAATAATAATACCTGGAAGCGGATGTATATTCAAAAGAGAAACATTAATAGAGATTGGAGGATGGGATGAAGAAGATGGATTAGGAGAAGACTTGGAAATCTCAATAAAACTAATACTTAATGGAAAGAAAATAGATTACATGGATGAAGTAGATGTAAAAGTGGAGGTACCATCAAGCTATGAAGATTTCAAGAAACAGCAATCAAGATGGGCATATGGAGCAACACGCGTACTAATGAAAAACCTGTCAAAAATCATTAAAGCAAACATCCCATTAACATGGAAAATAGATATAACACTACACCTACTACAATACCATGCAATACTAGCAAACTTCGCAATAGCAATACTAGCACTACTATCAATAATTATGAAAACAGACTTAATGGCACAAGCAACATTCCTAATACCAGTAACAATAGCGCTATCAGCACTAGAAGCAATAGCATATATGCATACTGCAAAAAGACTTGGATTGAAAACTTGGAGGAGCATAGTGATGATGGGAAGATGCACAGCCCTAGCCGCAGTTCTAGCACCACAAGTACTAATACAAAACATAAAAGTGATAATTGGAAAAGAAGAGAGATGGGAAGTCACACCCAAAGGAGCCACCGCCAAGAAGACTAGCAGTAGGAGAGCTACAATAATAGAGAATATGGCAACCATAATAGGGGTAACAGCAATACTCACACTAATAATCCTAGGATACAAAATGTCAGCACTATGCATACTAACACTAACACTACCATACGCATATGTAGCATGGAAAACAAACAACCATAAATGGTGAAAAACCATATAAAATGTGAAGTACATAATCAGTAACGGAGAAAATGATAAGAGAGTACTATTCTAGGCAGATAGTGTTAAGAGAGCTCGGAGAAGAAGGACAAGAAAAGCTATTAAAAGCAAGAGTAGCAGTAGTTGGAGTTGGAGGACTCGGAAGTATAGCTTCAACATACCTAACACTAGCTGGAGTAGGATACATAAAGATAATAGATCACGACATAGTGGAAATACACAATCTACATAGACAAGTACTATACGATCCAAGCGAAGTAGGCTACCCAAAAGTAGAAGTAGCAGCTAGAAAACTAGAGAAGATGAATCCACAAGTAAAAGTGGAACCAATACCAGAACATCTCAACGCATCCAACGCGGAAAAATTGCTAAGCGATGTAAACGTGATCGTCGATGGACTAGACAACATGAGCACAAGATACATACTGAATAGGGTAAGCATAAAACATAGGATACCATACATATTCGCAGGAGCCATAGGACTAGAAGGAAACATAACAGTAATAAACCCACCGGAAACACCATGCCTAGAATGCATATTCCCAAAAGTAGACGACAACCTACTACCCACATGCGAAACAAGAGGAGTTATAGGAGCAACACCAGGAATAATAGGGGCAATAGAAGCTATGGAAGCAATAAAAATCATAGCTGGAATAAATGGAACGTTGAAGGGAAAGCTACTGATATGCGACTTCAAAACCATGGAATTCTACAAAATAGAAATAAAAAGGAGAGAGAACTGCTCAGCATGCAAAGGAAACGGGGAAATGGAAATACCACCACCAAAAACCACATGGATATGTGGAAAAGGAATCATAAACGTAAACCCAACAAAACCAATAAAAATAGATCTAAAGAAATTGAAGGAAGAAATTTCAAAGAAGCATAAAGTGAAGATAGTAACCGGAATTATGATAGCAATAGAATATGAGGGGAGAGACGTAAGCATATTCCAGAATGGGAGGATGATAATAAGGGGAGTGAAAAGTGAAGAAGAAGCCATAACCCTATACAACAAAATACTAAAGGAAATAATTGAGACGCAAAACTAAATAATCAATTCAAACATAGAAGTATACGCTGAGATTATGAGAAGTCTAAAAATAGAAGACTACAATAGATTCACATCGGTATGTGACCCACAAATATCACCAGATGGAAAAAGAGTAGCTTTTGTAACAATAAAACCAGAAATACAAGAAAACAATTATAAAGCAAGAATATGGGTTATCAACCTAGATAACGGAGAAATAGAGCTAACAACAAATGGA